>NZ_JAAGPQ010000042.1:0-71325 GCF_017104985.1 Paraburkholderia sp. Ac-20342
CGGCCTGCACGAGTGTTTCGACGCGCGCGGCGCGCTCGACGCCGGCTTCGTCGCCATGGTCGCGCAGATCGGCGCGGCGGCGCTTCTCGATTTCGGCGAGGCGGTGATTGAGCGCCTCGATCAGCAGCGCGCGGCGCTTCGGGTTGTCGAGCAGATCGTCCTGCAGATACGGATTGCGGCGCACGACCCAGATGTCGCCGAGCAACGCATGCAGAATTCGCAAAGACTGCCCTAGTCCCGGTTCGATGCGCAAGCGAACGAGTGCGTCCCACACGGCCTCACTCAGGAGGCGAATCACGATCTCACGATCAGAAAAAGACGTGTAGTTGTACGGGATGTCTCGATACCTTGCTTTCGCGTCGACGGGCATTCTCGTGTCAGCGCACAGGCGCGCCGCGGGCACATGGACATTCATCGGGTTGAGCCAATATAGGTTTCCGGGTGCGCATGGCCTGTTCTTTTTGCCGGGTTCAATCGACGCAAGCGCATTGATTCGGATTACGCAAGAAAGGTGGTACGAATCAGATCCAGCGCAGTCTTGAGCATCATCAGTGTCGCGCCCCCGATGAACGGCGGCGCGATGATCGCCGTAGCTCCCAGGAACAGGCGGCCCGCGATTGGCAGATCGGGTTTCTTCCAGGCGATGTACACGCCAGCGGGCGGAAGAAACAGGATCGAGAGTACATAGCTGCGATAGGTAAAACCGTGCTTCGCAACGAACGCCTTGATCTTGTCCTTGAACGACATTGCCATGCCCCTTTCAGATCAGACCGAGACGGCTGACTTTTGCAACCGCCTGAGCCCGGTTCGAGACTTTCAGCTTTTCATAGACATTGGTCAGGTGGAACTTCACGGTCCGCTCCGAGACACACAGAATCTTGCCGATCTCCCAGGCGGTTTTCCCTTCGATGACCCACTTGATGACGTCCCGCTCTTTCCTGGTCAACCGGATGCCGCTCAGATCGAGCGAAGGATTGGCGACCGTTTCGCCGAGATTGAAACCGGCATCGGACTGATCCACTTCCATGATTTTCATCGCCAGAGTTGCATGCAGATGCATCGCGATGAAGCTGACCAGTAACGCGAGATGCACCGTGACATCCGCGCATTCGAGCTGCAGCACCGTGCCGACATCTTCCGCGCTCGACACGCTGGAACGCACGCAGGCCGCGACGCCCTCGCCGCCGCGCATATGGGACGCGACGTCATCGGTAATATGACCGAGTTCGTTGAATTCGCCACGGCAATCCTGCCATTGAAAAGCATGGTCGAGCGGATTCGATATCGTGAAACAGTTCAGGTATTGCTCAAGATCGACAGCGGGGCCGCACAATGTACGGCCAGGAGAGCAATCTGCCTGATCAGTGCGCACGCCATATCGATATACCAGGCCATGCGAAATCGCCGTACTCTTGCGCTCATGCAAGATCACGCATCGGTCGAATTCAACCACCTCCCTGACTTTCTCCGTAAATCGGTCGAGCTGATCGGCCAGATCCGTCGGTCGAAGGATTTCGCTAATGATGCATGAAAGTGTTTTCAATTGATCGGTGCATTGAAGGCAAATCAAGTCACCACCTCCGGAAATTATCGTTCCGCTCCGTGTTTGTCATGATGGACCCATCCCCTCCTGTGCCGCTATCGGCGATCACTGGATCTATCGACTCATTGGAAACAGCGTCATTCTCTCGCTTTCGGCTACGACGCTGTGCAAGAGGAGGTCTTGCTGGAGACGGCACAGTATCAATCCTTACAATGACAGAACTATGTATATTGGGTCTTTCACGACGCTTCACCAATTCAGTTTGAATAAAAAAATATATCGATTATTCCACTATATGCTTTATGGATACGGTTTTTCCCACTCATGGCTGCGAGAAATACCGAAAAATCGAATGACTGTTCAAAAATCGGAATAGATTTCGCAATGATTACATTGAGACCGGTAATTTCGCGACGTTCATCACACGTGTAGCACAAGACAAACGAATATCTTCTTCTTATTTTTTAAATTTATTTGCTGATTCAAATAACGTGCCAGAAATCCCCTATTCAGTATCACGAAACGCGCAACGCCATCTCATTGCACGTTAAATTTAATGTGCGAACCAGCAACGAATTAAGCACATATTCATATAGCGAAAATCGTTGCGACTTTGGGCCCGGTAATTACCATGCAACTCCGCCGCACGCGTCACATCGTTCAGACACTGGTGGTCAGATTGCGTGGCGATGCGCTACCGCCCGGTGGCAATTGCCGCTCGTTACCGGCAGGACGGGCCAAATAGCCGGTCGCGTAAAAGTAGTCGAAATAGACGCGCAACCAGTCGTTGGTCGGCCTGATTCCCTCACTGAGTACATCGCCCGCGAGTTGCCGCAAATGAGCGATTGCGATAGGAAGCTGGCGCCCCACGGATGGATCGGCGACCGGATTCAACTTCCTGAGAACCGGAATCAGCATCGTCAACGGATGAGTCTGATCGCGCCGTACGTGAGCGGTCAATGCCTCAAGCCAGGATTCGTAATCCATACGTTCGATGGCGAAGCCCTCGCCCTCGATGAAATCGACCAACGCATCCATCGAATTCCATTGCGGGTTGACGACATGAATGGCCTTGCCATGCACAGCTGGATGCATCGATGTCCTGACGATGAGACGGCTCACGACATCGACAGGCAGCATGTTGTCGAACCCCGTATCGCGCGGTGCCTTGCCGAACAACACGATGCCCTTGATGAGACGGCAGAACAGGTCATCCACATTCATCCGGCCGGAACGTGAATGCCCAACGATACGCGATGGTCGATAGACCGAGACAGGTAAGCCCCTTTGTGCGGCAATGGCAAGCATCTGCTCGGCCACCCACTTGCTTTGTTCATAGCCACTAGTCAGCCTGTCGTGCAATGGAACCGCCAGGACCTCGGGAATCGTCTCGGCGAAACGGTTCAACGTGCCGACTGTCGACACGTAGTGCACCGGCTTCGTCTTGTGCAGGCTGGCAAGACGCAGGACGTCCTGGGTTGCCATCACGTTGACCTGTTTAAGTGAACTGTACGGGTAAACGAAATTGACGAGTGCGCCGTTGTGATAGATCGCGTCGATATCACTCGCCAGATTCGAGAACACCTGATCGGACATGCCGAGGCGCGACAACGCCAGGTCCCCCGGCACGGCAACGATACGCGACGTCCATGATTCGTTCCATATTCCGTGCCCTTTGAGCGCATCGACGATTCTGCGATGTCCCGACGCGGCGTCGGCCGCACGCACGACGCAATGCACGTCGGCCTGTGTGTCTTGTAGCAGTTCCTCTAGCAGATGAACGCCAAGGAAACCCGTCGCTCCGGTAAGCAGCACTTGCTGATAGGGGCAAGGACGATACGTACTCGCGAGCACGATGTCTTCGTCCAACCTGGCGTCCGCAGACAGATCGATTCCTGCTCGCCCGGTTTCCCCGCCTCCGTTCAGAATCACCGCGGCGAGTCCTGCGATGGTGGGTCTGGCCAGTAGTGTTTCCATATCGATCTTGCAGCCCAGCTTTTCCTCGATCTGGTAAAGCATCACCGTCGCTTGCAACGAGTCACCGCCAAGATCGAAGTAACTGTCCTCAACGCCAATCCTGTCGCTCTTCAGCAACGCGGACCAGATGTCGAATATCGCGGTTTCGACAGCATTGCGCGGTGCCTGCTGATCCTTGCTGACAAGCGGCGTGATCTCGCCGCGCAACAGGGACAGACGATCAAGCCCGCCCTCGCTGCGAGGCAATCTGTCGAGTTCGACGAATTCCGCAACACCAAGCCCATACAACTCACTCGCCTCACGTATACGTTCGGCATGGCCGTCAGCCCGCGCGCCGTCGTTCACGCTATAGAAGACGCTGTACTCCCAATCGCCCATGTCTGAAACACGCTCGACGATGGCCGCCTCCGACACGCCAGCGCGAGCCGCCAGTTCGCTTTCGCGTTTCACCCATTGTCCGGTCAACGTGTCGAGCGCGGCCTCGGCATTCGGCAGTTCGGTATGGCACGCCGCATCGGTCATCCATGCACGCAGTGCGGTGCGCAGTCGAATGCCATCGCGTGTCGCAATCCATGCATGGCGGTCCGGCTTGCCGTTGCTCAGCAGCAGATCGGGGACGGTGTCCCCCGCGATCGTCAGCCGACCTTGTGCGTCGATGGCGGCACGGTGCAACCGGTTGTCGAGCACTTCGACCGTCGCGCCGGCAGCAGGCACACCGGCATCGGTCGACCACCGATACCCCGAGTCGTCCTCTGCGTGTGCTATCAACGTCGAATGAACCAGCGAGTGTGCGGGCCAGCGTAGTTCGCGCATCAGCCGTGCCTTCGGTGCCAGTGCCTGAAGACGATGCGCATCGCGCCGCGTAAGCCCACATGCATCGACGATCCAGTAATCGGACTCGATCGTGCCCGCCGGGAGCACTGCAGCCGCCCGGCCAATGGATCGCGTATGCGTCGCGCTCAACGCGACGCTGTGCCAATGCCTGCCCGACGATGCCAGCGTTCCGATGAACGCCTCTTCTCTCGCGCATGTGACGTAATGCAGCGAGAGGCCCGCGCACAGGCCAGCCAGCCCTGTCCAGATCGTCGAATGGGCGAGTGGGGAATCGCACAATGCCATGTCGAACGCGGCTTGCACGGGATACGTCCGCTCAAACGATTGCGCTGCGCGGAACAACTGCGACTGGCGGTAGCGCGTCAGCCTCCATGCACCCGTATCGATCCTGACGAGCAACGTGCAGGCGCCGCACGCCGGGTTGGCTGTGGCAGGCCCAGACAGGACGTCGGGTTGATCCCGGCGATGGCCGAACGCAGGATCACGCTCATCGAACACGTTGCACTGCATGCCCTGGATTGACTCGGATCGCACGGTACTCACGCAGCCACGCACCGGTTCCGGCCCCCACGCAGATTCCGCCGCCGACACCAGCGCATCGACATCCGATTCCTGATCGGGAACGATGCATTCGATTCCATAGGCAAGACCCGATAACAGCATCACCAGACCCGCCACCGGCTCATTGCTCCGGATCAGAACGCGGTCGCCGGGAAGATAACCGAGCCCCTGCCATTGCCACATCGCGCGCACGATCCGCGAGCGCAGTGCCGCGTAACTCAGACTGGCCGACAGAGTCAATGTCGAACTGCGTGTGCACCTGATTGCCGATGCGGAAAAGGCCAGCCGGTCGGGCGTGCTGTCGGCGTGCCGCATCACCATGGCGAGCAGCGTTTCCGCGCCAGCGGGCATCTCCGCTGCCGGATCACGCCGCGGCGCGGTTTGCAGATGCAGATCGCCAACACGTTGATGCCTGGCCAGTACCATCGTTTCGAGGAGAGAGCGATACTGATCGGCCATCCGTGCGATCGCGGGGCCGTCGAAGCGTGCGGTATCGTAGGTCAGCTGGAACGTCAGCGGCTCTTGCGGCAACACGATCAGCGCGAGCGGATAGCTGGTTTCCTCGACCGCGCGCAGGTCCTCGACAGCCAGCCCGCAAGCGGCGACCATCGCCCTGAAAGCATCCTGACCAGGATAGTTCTCGAAGACATACAATGATTCGAACAGCGCGCGCCGCTCAGTGAGTTCGCTACATTGCAGCACGTCGGTCAGCGACCCATACGCATAGCGCTCGGCACGTTGCGTATCGGACTGGATTCGCCGAAGCCACTCCATCGTATCGAGTTCATCATCGAGCCGCACCCGCACGGGCAACGTGTTGATGAACAGACCGGCAGTTTTTTCCACGCCGTCTATCTCGGTCGAACGGCCCGACATCACCATGCCGTAGACGACATCATCGCTATCGCCATAAAGTCCCAGTAGAGCCGACCATGTGCCCTGGCACAGCGTGTTCAAGGTCAGACGGTTGGCGCGGCACAGCTTCGTCGCGACCGATGTCCAGTCGGCCGGCATCGCCGAAGTGATGCTTGCAAGGCGTCGCCTGCCGTCGTTTGCGGGCGCTATACGCGGCGCCATCGACGCCGCAAAACGCAACGGCGCGCGAAACCCCTTCAACGTCTCCTTCCAGTATTCGCGCGCCTGCGCCGCGTCCTGCCCGCGATGCCACGCCACGTAGTGCCGGAAGTCCGTCGACAAAGCGGGCAGTATGGTGTTCGGTTGCGCGTAAAACTGGAAGACTTCGTCGAGAAGAATCGGCATGGACCAACCATCGAGAATCGCATGATGGTAGGTCCACAGAAAGCGAAACCCGTCGTGTCCCTGCGTCACGACAGTAAGCCGCATCAGCGGCGCCACGCTCCAGTCGAATCCCCTTCTTCGATCTTCCGCCAGCAGCGTGTCGAAACATCGTTGCTGCTCTTCAGGATTCCGGCCGCTCCAGTTCAGTGTCTCGAACGGCAACATCACGGTCCTTCTCACGACCTGCATGGGCTTTTCTTCGTTCAGTCGAATGAATAGCGTCTTCAGGACATCGTGACGATGAGTGACGGTCTCCCATGCGTGCCTGAAGCGCTTAATGTCGAGCGGGCCCTTGAGTACGCACGAGAACTGCTCGACATACACGCCCGATTCGGGATCGAGCCGCGAATGGTGCAGCATGCCGCGTTGCAGCGGCGTGAGGTAATAAATTGTATCGACGTTTTTGCTCATCGTGGATTCCTGCGTTCGGCATGCTTTCCCATGCCGCGCGCCGGGACGTTTGGCAACG
The DNA here is from genome assembly GCF_017104985.1 of Paraburkholderia sp. Ac-20342. Classification (NCBI taxonomy): domain Bacteria; kingdom Pseudomonadati; phylum Pseudomonadota; class Betaproteobacteria; order Burkholderiales; family Burkholderiaceae; genus Paraburkholderia; species Paraburkholderia sp. Ac-20342. Next base: position 6,684 of record NZ_JAAGPQ010000042.1, read on the forward strand.
GTGACCGGGATGAATCGCCGCCCTTCCTGTTAGCGCTCGAGCGCTTCGATCTCGTCCAGCAGTTCGTCCAGCCCGTCCTGGTTCACATCGAGCTGCGGCACATCGGACGGCGTCAGCCCGCCTGCACCTTCGGTACAGCAATGTCGAATCAGCATGGTCAATGCATCGCTAACCCTGCACATCAGGCAGCCGATGCTCTCGTCGATGCCGGGTGCGCCGTGAAAGCCGGATTCGATCGTGAGCCGGCCATCAGCGATATAGGCGGTCACGTCGAGCAGATGCGTACGGCGTTGCCGCGCGCTTCGGATGCCAGGCGCCGGCTTGAGCACTTCGCCATAAAATGCCGACGATCCGGCGATCTGATCCAGTTGACCAAGATAGGTGAACAGTATCGGTGAGTTCGGCAACGAAGCCAGCAATGCCTCGTCCGTACCCTGAGACTCGGACCGCGGGGCTTCGAGATAACGCAGCGCCCCAAAGCTCGCGCCTTTGCGTGGAATCTGCCGCAGCCGCTCCTTGACGTGCTTGATGAGGCGGCCGGGATCGTCATATGGCGTCGCCTCGATGAACACCGGATAGATCGATGTGAACCAGCCGATGCTGCGGCTCAGATCGACGACATCGGCCAATGCGTCGCGCCCGTGTCCTTCCAGATCGACGAGCAGCGCATCGCTGCCGCTCCACGAACGAAAGCCCGCGTGCAAGGCGGCGATCAGCAGATCGTTGGCATCCGTACCATAGGCCTGATGGGCGGTCGTGCGGAACGCTTCCGTCAGTTCAGCGTCGAGCGTGGCGGTACAGCCTCCCGACGGCTCGTTATACGTGTGATGCACGATAGGCGCGAGACCATGACGCATCAGCGCGACTCTGGCGGGTCCCGCCAGCGCGCCGCGCACATGAGTCACGAAGCGCTGCCAGTACTGGCGATCGCTGTCCAGCACGGCACCTTTGACGAGCGCGTCCCACTGCTCGACCCACGCTTTGGTCGAACTCGTCTTCAAAGGCAGCTTCACCGCCGACTGCGCGCGCAACTGCAGGTAAATATCGCCGATATCCTGCAGCAGGATATTCCACGACACGCCGTCGATGGCGAGATGGTGTACGACGATCAGAAGGCGGCTCGCCGTCAGCGTTGCACTCTCGAGCCAGCGCACGCTCAACAGTCGGCCGCGTTCGATGTCGAGTCCCGCCTGGGCGTCGGCGATCGCCTGACTCCAGATTTCCGCACAGGGCTCGCCCACGTTCGTCGTACACGACACGATGGCCCAATCGGGCGAGTGCGCAGGGTCATCGTCGGGGACGAACACCTGACGCCAGCCGCCTTCGCGCTCTTCGAAACGCGAGCGCAGCACGTCATGATGACGCACTACGAGCCGCAGCGCCTCCTGCATGATGGTAGGGTCCGGCGCCTCGCGCAGGGAGAGGAGCAGCGCCTGATTGAAATGTGACCGGTCCACGTCAACCTTGTCGAAGAACCATTGCGACGCGGGCCCCGGCATGACCTCACCCGTAACGCTCCCTTGCTCCGCCAGGATGCCGGGCACGGCGCTCACCACCCTCGCAAGACCGGCGATCGTCGTCTGCTCGAAGATATCCTTCGGCTTCAGATACATCCCTTCGAGCGACGCCTTCGAGACGATCACGGCCGCCAGAATCGAATCGCCGCCGAGCACGAAGAAGTCGTCGTCGATACTCACCGACGACTTGCCGAGTACTTCACACCAGATCGCCGCGAGTTTGCGTTCGATGTCGGTAGCCGCGGCGCGGTTCGCCGTGAACGTGCGCTGCGGCGGTGGCAGCCGGCTGACATCGAGTGTGCCGTCGCGATCGAGGGGTAGCGCCTCCAGCATCACGAACGCTTCGGGATGAGTGTAGTCGGGCAGCCCCCTCTTCAAGCTGCCGCGCAGCGCACTTTCAAGCTCACCACGCACCTCATCGTCGATGGGCACCACATACGCCGTGAGCATGATCGCGTCGTCCGACTCGACCACGTGACAGACTGCTTCGCGCACTCCCTGCTGCGATGCGATGAAGCGCTCGACATCTCCGATGGCGAATGGCGCCAGCCGGTGCGTGACTACACGCCCGGACGGGTCGGCGCATACCATGTGTCCAGCGCGCCACGTGACCGTCAAGGACGTCGGGACGATGCCGGTATGCGCCAGCAGGTGTGAGAGATCGTCGTCTGTCGCGACTGAGGACCGCAGCGCGCATACCTCGCGGCTGACCAGACATAGGCGTCCGCGCTGCCGCTCGTCGGCGAGGTCCATGAACGGACCGAGTGCGACCGGCACATGAAAGGCGCCTTGCAACGACGCCAGTTGCCATTCGTCGCGAACCGGGGCGAACGCGACGGGTCCATTCCAGGCGTCGCAATCGCACACCGGCGCAAAATACCGTGCCTTGGGTGCCGATTGGCACCGAGCCACCCATTCGAGCGTATGTGGATGATTGCCGTACGCGATTAACGCGTTCACACTCGCACGACTGTCGATGGTAAGTGACGGCAGCAGGAGCGCCGGAAACGCGAGCGCTGAAATACGGTCGTGTGCGATCAATTCGCTCAATTCCAGACGCGCCCATTCGGCTCGATCATCGCTGTCGCCGACAAGCGCGCCGATCGACACGCTTTCGGACACGCGAGCCCGCCCACCCCGGCGCACGGCCCCGACCATGATCGATAGCGCGAACTGCACGGGCATGCCACGAATCACCAGTGCGCGACTTTGTTCGTCCATCTGAAGAAGCTGGCTCATTCCGTCGATGAAAGCGCCGACGCGGGCGGCTTCATACACGCCGCGAGCTTCGACACGCGACTGCGGCTTGACTACGTCGAGCTCATACGGATTCCAGTCCGACCATCCATCGCTCGCACTGCGGCAGATTGCATCGAAGCGCATGTGCAACGCATCGGCATCATGAGGCGACCCATCCGGCAAATGGCACGAGGCCCCTACCTCGAGCACGGCGAGCAAAGCGGCGGCAAGCTCGGCGATACCGCGCAATTGCAGGGAAACCGTACTGCCCGCTCCAATACCAAGCGTCTGCAGCCGCGACCGTACGGCATGTACCGCTTCGGATAGCTCAGCATAGGTGATCGCACGCCGGTCGAACCGCCAGGCGATCTGTTCACCTTTGCGCGATGCGTGGGTAAAGAACGACCCACATTGAAGCGACGGCGGTTTCGCCAACACGTGTGCATCCGCGATGCGCCGGCACGCCGCGTCGCGCACGGGCGGTGCCGTCATCCGGTAGTCGACAGTCCGACGCGCCGGGTCGGCGAGAATCTGCTCGACGAGACAGGCATACTGGCTCGCGAAGCGATCGATCGTCTCGTGATCGAACAGATCGGTGTTGAACGTCCACGCGGCGACGTACTCCGTGCCCATGTCCTGGACGTTCAGCGTCAGGTCGTGCGTCGCGCCGCGCGTACCTGTGCTGGATGCAGCGAGCAGTTCGCGGTAGAACGGCGCTTGGTCCCGCCGCCCGGTGTTCGCCTCGTTGCGTGCCTGGTTCCAGTTGTACATCACCTGATAGACAGGGGACCGGCTCGGATCGCGTGGCGGCCGCAACGTTTCGACCAGTAGCGGAAACGGATAGTCCTGGTGATCGAGCACGCGTAGCATCATCTCGCGCGTACGTTTGACCAGATCGCCAAACGAGTCGTCGGGGCGAACCTCGCAGGCAAGGACCACCGTGTTGACAAAATGGCCGAGCACGCTTTCGCTGCCGGGCGCGCTGCGGCCCGACGTCGGTGCGCCGATCATCAGGCGCGACTGTCCCGTGTGCAGGAACAGGAACAATTGATACACGGCAAGCAGCAGCATATAGGGCGTGACGTGCAGGCTGCGCGCGGTTTCCCTGATTTGCCTCGATACCTCCACGCTCAACGCAACGCTATGCACGCGGCCATGCTCGGTTTTGAGCGGGGTCCGGATGCGATCGGTCGCGAGATTCAGCACCGGCAGCTCGCCTTGCAGCTCGCGTTGCCAGAATCCGGCAAGCGCAGCGCCTTCATCGCCCTGCAGACGGTCGGTCTCGTGCTGCACGCAGTCCTTGTATTGCAACGCAAGGCGCGGCAGTTTCAGCGGCTGCTCCGCCGCCGGCTGCGCAATCGCCATCTGGTACAGCGTGTGCAGTTCACGGATGAGAATCTCGAGCGACCAGAAATCCGCCGCGATATGGTGGACGTTGAGCAGCAGCACGTACCGGATCGACTGCACGTCCGCGTTCGCGTTCGCGTCGCCATGCTCGTTGACGAGCAGCTTCATGCGGATCGGCGACACGGACAGATCGAACGGCAAGTTTGCCTCCTGGTCGATCCAGCGATGGATCGCCATGGTATCGGCGTCGAATACACGGTCGATCATGAACCGCGTGCCCGGCGCAGCGCTTACCTGCTGACGCGGTTGTCCGTCGCTCACCCGATAGACGGTACGCAGAATCGGATGCCGGGCAATCAGATAGTCGATGCAGCGTTGCAGGATCGGCAGATCGACGGCGTCATCGAGCCGCGTCGCGTACGTCACGTTATACGCGGCGCTGCCGGGATCGAGCTGATGCAACGACCACAGTGACTTCTGTGCATACGAGAGCGGGTAGCTACCCGCCGTTCCGGCGAACTGTTCGAGCAACGCAATCAGCGTCGCCTTGTGCTGTTTGAGTTCGGCGAGCAGTCCGGGCGTGACGGCGTCTCTCGGCGCCTTGTATTGCAGCTTGCCGTCCTGCGTCCATAGCTCGATGCCGCGACCGGCGAGTTCGTTGATGAAGTCGATCGAACTCATAGTTCGCCACCCTCCATTTCCACGCCAAAGGCCACTTCGCCCGATACGATATCGAGACCATCGGCCGCGGCCCGCCGCACGCGTGGCGCTTCCGGCGCGGGCGAGCCGCCGCTCATCGTGCGCACGATGTCGTTGAGCGTCGCGCCTTCCAGCAGCCGTCCGAACGGAATGTCGACACCGAGTTCATTGCGCAGCGCGTTACGGAATTCCGCCGCCATCAGCGAGTCGAGGCCGAGTTCGATCAACGCGATTCCAGGACTGACACGATCGCGCGCGACCTGCAACGTAGCCGCGATTTCGCCAATCAGGTGATCGCGCAACGCCGCTTCACGGTCCCCCTCGGGCAACCCTGCCAGCCGTTGAGCGAGGCTCGATGTGCCCGCCGCCGGCACTGCAGCATGGGACGGAGCATCCGCGATTTCCTTCAGTAGCGGACGCAGCGAACGGCTCGTACTACGCTTGAGCAAGGTGTCGACATCGACGCTCCAGATCTGGCTCTGGCCCTGGCGCTCGGCCATCAGCGCGTCGAGTGCCTGGAGCGCCGCGTCGGGGTCCAGCGCCTTGAGACCATAGGCTTCGATGCGCCGTAACTGCTGCGCGTCGAGTTGTTCGGCCATGCCTTTGCCGCCCCATAGCCCCCAGTTCATCACATGGCCCGACAGGCCCTCTTCGTTGCGTCCGAGACTCAGCGCATCGAGATACGCATTGGCGGCAGCGTAGGCGCATTGCCCCGGCGATCCGATACACGACACGATCGACGAGAACGACACGAAGTGATGCACAGAAAGATGGGCCGTCGCGCGATGCAGGTTTTGCGTGCCTGCGATTTTCGGCGTCAGCACTTTCATGACCGACGACATCGGCTGTGTTAATAGCAAGCCGTCTTCGAGCGCGCCGGCGGCGTGCAGGATGCCCTTGAGCGGACGAGCGGCGTCCGCTTCGATGGACTTGATCAGTTCCTCCACGTCCGCTGACGACGCGATATCCGCCGTCCGGAATTCGAGCGTCGCATCGCGCGTCTGCGCCAATTTGGCCAGCCGGCCGCGCTCCGCCTCGGCGGGCAATTGCCGGCTCACCGAGATGATCTTCGGCATCCCCTTCGCGATCAGCCATTCGATCAACCGTGTGCCAATCGCTCCACGTCCGCCCGTCACAAGCCAGGCACCGCGGGCGAGCGGTTTCATGGCCGGCGCGTTGCGCCGCACGAGACGCGGGACGAAGACCTCGCGGCCGCGCACGGCGAACTGCGTTTCGCCTGTACTGGCCGACTCGCTGATCACCGACAGCATCGCCTCGCACGATGCGGCATCCGCACCGGGCAAATCGGCGACGAGCACGCGGATGTCGCCGCTTTCGTGCATCAGACTGCGCGCCACGCCCCATGCCGCCGCCTGGGCCGGCACGACGAGCCGGTCGTGCCCCTGGATGCATTGAGCCGACTGCGTGACGAGGCACACCGTCAACGGGCGGCCCGCCCAGTCGGTGGCCTGCACCGCGCGCCAGAAATTCGCGAAACGGCGATACGCACCGGCAACCTGATCCAGTTCCTCCTCGCTCGTCGGCGTGTTCGCCGTGTCCTGGTCTGCTGACCCGTGTGGCCAGACATACAGGATGACGACGGGAGCGGGCGAACCCGCGCTCGATACGCCCTCGGAAAATGCCTTGCGAAAGCGCCGCACGGATTCGTCGTCGCCATCGGACGCGTCAGCGGACTGCCGCACGACGTAGCAATCCGCATCGACGGCGCGTAGTTGCGCGGCAATCTCATCGTCGAGCGCCTCAGCACCGCCGACCAGCAGACAGGCCGGCAATGACAACGGGCGCGCGCGTTCAACCGCCATTGGCCGCCATGCAAGGCTATAAAGGCTCGCCTGTGAAGGCGCCGTGTTGAACTTGCGCGGATCGACGGCAATCAGTTGCAGATGCGCGATCGACGCGACGCATTGCCCCGCATCGTCGTAGAGCCAGAGGTCCGCGCTGATCAGATGACGGCGCGACTTGACGCGCACCGCGCACCAGACGGCACGCGTATCGGGTATCGGCTGACAGGCGATGCGATTGATGCCGATTGGCACATACGCGGACTTGAGCCCGGCGTCCCACAGCGCAGCCGCCACGGTCTGAAAGCAACTGTCGAGCAAGGCGGGATGGATCGAGCGCGCCGCTTTACACGCATGCGATGCATCGAGTTCGATGCGGGCCAGCGCGGCATCGTCGCCGCGCCACAGGCCGCGGATCGACCGGAATGCGCCGTCATAGGCGAGCCCGGAACCGCGCAGCCGCTCATAGAACCGGTCCACAGGCAACACGTCCGCGCAATCGTGCTGGAATGCCGGGAGCGACGGTGTGTCGTGGTCGGCCCGTGCACTGTCCGCGACCGCCGGCAGCCAGGCCGAACAATGGTTGACCCAGTGTGGCTCCAGGTCGGCATCGATATCGTTCCGCGCGAAGATTTCGAGCTGCGCGCGCGCTGCCTTCACTGCGCCCCTCACGTTTTCCGCCGCGTGCACGACCGTGCCCAGCAGAACCGGCCGCTGACGTTCGAGCACCAGCGGATTGTCGAATGACAACTCCTGCACATGGAGCCACGGCGCCGGCGTCCCGTCGGCATCGCTGCCGGCCATGCCGCGCCGCGCCGCGTCGAGCACGATCTCGATGAACCCTGCGGCCGGAAAGACGAAACCGCCATGTACGACGTGTCCTTCAAGGAAAGGCAGATCGCTGACCGCAAGCCGATTCTCATAGCGCCGTCCATCGAGCGCCGGCAGCAACAATTGCTGACCGAGCAGGCTGTTGGGCGCCTGCGTCACCGCCGCGCGCGCGCTGCTCAATGGCCTCGCGCGATCCGCCGCCTGCCGCGAGCCGATCCAGTAGCTGCCCGACTCCAGTGGATAAGGCGGCAACGCAATCCGGCGCGGCCCGATACTCTGCGCACGCGAGCATTCGAAGGCGGCCCAATCGACACGCCGCCCCGCGGTGTACACGTGTCCGAGCGCACCGAGCAACTGCTCGCATTCGACCTCCGCATCGCCGAAACTTTGCAGCGCGCTGACCGCGCGTGCGTTTCCCTGCGCAGCACAACAGGCCTTGGCGAGACGGGTGAGCGTCTTGCCGGGTCCGATCTCGATGAAGGTCTGAACGCCATCGGCCGACAGCGTGCCGACCCCCTGGCGGAAATTCACCGTCGCGCGCACATGCTCGACCCAATACGCCGGATCGCAGTAGCGCTCAGCCTCGAAGATGCCCGACACGTTGGACACGATGCGGATACGCGGCGGCCGATAGTCGATCGAGGCTGTGATCTCGCCGAACGCGTCGAGCATCGGTTCCATCAGCGGCGAATGGAAAGCGCGCGAGACGATGAGCGCGCGTGTCGGAATGCCGTCGCGTTCGAGTTGCCGCGAGAGTTCGTCGATACCAGCGGGATCGCCCGAGACGACCACGCTGCTCGGCCCGTTGTCGGCCGCGATCTCGACGCGGCCCGTGAAAGCGCCCAGATAGCCGGCCAGCCTGGCAGCCGGTGTCAGCACGGCCAGCATCTTTCCGGGCGGCGTCATCGTCTCCATCAAATGACCGCGCACCACGACGAGCCGGCAGGCATCCGCGAGCGAAAACACGCCCGCGAGACAGGCTGCCGCGTACTCGCCGACACTATGGCCCATCAGCACGTCCGGCACGATCCCCCAATCCATCCACAGACGCGCCAGCGCCATCTCGACCGCGAACATCGCCGGCTGCGTATAGCGGGTTTCGTGAATCAACGTCTGCCTGTCGCCCCACAACACGTCGATCAGCGAGTGTTCGCCGAGCGCCTCGAAATGAGCGTCACATTCGTCGAGTACTTCGCGAAAGAGCGGGAACGTCTGATAGAGCTGCCGCGCCATGCCCGCGTACTGCGCGCCCTGCCCGGTGAACAGAAAGGCCAGTTTGCCGGGTTCGTCCGTTTGCGCGGAGCGTTCGATGACGCTTGCGTGTTCGGCCTTCGCCAATGCGTCGAGCAGTTGCTCGCGGGTGCCGGCGACGAGCGCGATACGATGCCGTTGCGTGTCGCGCCCGGCTCGCAGCGAGTGAGCGAAGTCGCCCGGCTCGACGGACGGATTCGCGCGCAGATAGGCGGTGCAACCGGCAACGGCACGAGACAACGTGTCGGACGTATGCGCCGAGATCGGAAAAATCTCCGGACACCCAGGCAACTGCTGTGCGAACGTGGCGATGCCGGGATCACGCGGGGCCGTGGCCTCGTCCGCCTCATCGTCTCGCCAGGCTTCGATGATCAGATGCGCATTGGTGCCGCTCATGCCAAACGAGCTGATCGCCGCGACACGTTTGCCCGGACGGCTCGACGGCCATACCATGTGCTGCGTGACGACCTTGATGCCGTTGCTTTGCCAGTCGACATGCGGCGTCGGCGTGTCCATGTGAAGATGCTTCGGAATCTCGCCCTTCTGCAGCGAACAGATCACCTTCATCAGCCCCGACACGGAAGCGGCTGCTTCGAGGTGCCCCATGTTCGTCTTGATGCTGCCGACGTAGAGGTCCTGCTTGCGGTTCGCATCGCGGCAATAGATATCCTGCAATGCGCGCAGTTCGATCGGATCGCCGAGCAGCGTGCCCGTGCCATGCGCCTCGACATAATCGACTTCGTCGGGCGCGACACCGGCATGGATCAGCGCGTCGCGGATCACGTCGCGCTGCGCGCGGCCATTCGGCGCCGTCATGCCATTGCTCCGGCCGTCATGATTGACCGCCGAACCGCGAATCACCGCGTGAATCGGCCGCCGCTGCGCACGCGCGTCGGACAGGCGCATCAGTGCGACGATCCCGCAGCCCTCGCCGCGCACATAACCGTTGGCCGCCGCGTCGAAGGTCTTGCAGCGGCCATCCGGCGAAAGCGCCTGAAGCTCGCACAACGCGATCGTCATTTCGGGCGACAGCATCAGGTTGACGCCACCCGCCAGCGCCACGTCGGCTTCGCGGTTGCGCAGACTCTGACAGGCCAGATGTACCGTGACGAGCGACGACGAACAGGCCGTGTCAAGTTGCAGCGTCGGGCCATGAAAGCCGAATAGATATGAAATACGCCCCGCCGCGAACGGACGCGCCGTCCCGAGCGACGTCTGCGCATAGCTGAGATCGGCGTGCGGCACCAGTTCGCTGATTCGCGCATAGTCGTCGAGCGACGAGCCGACGAACACGCCCGTCCTGTAAGCGCCAATCGCCTCGCGTGTGAAACCCGCGTCTTCGATGGCGCGCCACGAGCATTCGAGCAGCAGGCGTTGCTGCGGATCGATATGGCGCGCTTCCCGGCCGGAGATACCGAAGAACTCGGGATCGAAACGGTCGACGTCGTCGATGAAAGCGCCGTGCAGGCTGTAGCTGGTATCGTGCCGGCCGGGGCGCGGGTCGAACAGCGCGTCGGTCCAGCGCTCGGCGGGCACTTCGCTGACGGCATCGGTGCCGGCGGCGAGCACCTCCCATAGCCTGGCAGCCGAGTCGGCACCACCAGGCAGACGGCAACCCATGCCGACCACCGCGATCGGCTCATTGGCCGCTTCGCGGACCTCGTTCAGTTCGCGCCGCAACGCATCGATCTTCAGCAAGGCCTGCTTGACGGGCGTCAGTTTCGCGGCTGTAGGCTCGGTCATGATCGCACTCCCGGAATGGCGTTTCGACTTGCGCCGCGTCTAGCGGTCCAGTTCTTTCAGCAACAACGCCTCGGCCTCGGCGTCCGACAACTCCATCAGCTGTTCGGCGCTACGCCGCTCGTCCTCGCCGGTGGCGGCTGTCGCTTGCGTCGCGGGCGGCGGCGCGGGTTCGGCCGTCGCCGACGCGCCGCTTCCCGCTCCCCGCATATCCGCAAGATGCGCCGCCAGCTGTTCGACGTTCGCGCAATCCCAAAGTGCGGCGGCGTCGAATGCGACGCCCGTCGCGTGCTGCACCTTCAGCGCGAACTGCAGCGCGCTCATCGAATCGAATCCCATCTCGACCCAAGGGGTCGTGCGAGACACCTGCTCCTCGCCAATCTTCAGATGCGCGGCAACGATGCGCGCAATGCACCTCTCCAGATCACGTTTGACGAGCAGTGCTGCCGCTGCCTTGTCTTCACGACCCGTGCGCGGCGTAGGCGCTTCTCCCGGTTCGCCGCCCTCATAGCGGCCTTCAGTCCAGCTCGCGACCGTACGCAACTCGCCCTGCACGTAAGCACGGCGGCATAGGGCACGGGCGATCTTGCCGCTCGAGGTCTTTTCGATGGTCGCGGGTTCAACCAGCACGACGGCATGCGGCGTGATACCGAAGTCTTCGCCCACCACCACGATCATCTGGCGCAGCGTCGCGCGGGTATCCATCACACGTCGCTGGGCGCGCCCAACCTCCTGCACGATGACAAGCTTCTCCTCGCCATCCACCGTCACCGACACCGCCGCGCCGCAACCGCGCCGCAACTCCGGCACCGCGTCCTGCACGCACTCCTCGACGTCCTGCGGATAGAGATTGCGGCCCCGGATGATCAGCATGTCCTTCACGCGACCGGTCACGAACAGTTCGCCATCGATAAACGCACCGAGATCGCCCGTGCGCATGAACGGCAAGCCGCCGGCCCCGGGCGGCTCATCCGGGAGCGTGGCGCGGAAGGTGTCCTGGGTGGCCTGCTGATTGCCGTAGTAGCCGATGCCGATGCCATCGCCTCGCGCCCAGATCTCGCCGACGCGGTACTGATCGGCGACGGCTGCGCCCGCGGAGTCGACGATGCGAATCTCCGTGCCTCGTCCCGTCGAGCCGCACGACACGAGGCTCTTGATATCCGCCTGTCCTGCCTGCGCACGCTCGATGACGCCCGCCGACAATTGCCTGTTGTCGACTTCAAGGTAGCGGACACCTTCGCCGTGTTTCACGCCGGTGATGAGCAGCGTGGCTTCGGCCATGCCGTAGCACGGATAGAACGCTTGCGGTGCGAAACCGTGCGGCGCAGCCGCCTCGAGAAACGTGGCCACGGTATTGCGGTTGATCGGCTCCGCGCCGCAAAAGGCCACCTTCCATGCAGAGAGGTCGAGTTGCGGCTGGGTGTCTTCCGGCAACTGCAACGCCAACGCGGCAAGCTGATAGGCGAAGTTCGGACCGCCCGACGTGTTTGCCCGATGCGCTGCGATCGCCCTCAGCCAGCGCCCCGGCTGCTGGATAAACGCGAACGGCGACATCAGGATCACGCTGGTGCCGATCGACGCGAGATGCAGCATCATCGACAGACCCATATCGTGATAGAGCGGCAGCCACGACAGCATGCGCGTCTCGCTGCTGTGCCCCATCAGGTCCGCAATCACACGCTGGTTATCGACGATGTTCGCATGCGTGATCATCACGCCCTTCGGCGTACCCGTCGAACCGGACGTGTATTGCAGAAACGCGAGATCGGAACCCGTCGGCAACGGCAATGGCGCATCCGCCGCGGGCGCGCCGGCCGTACACAGCTCCTCATAGGTAGCGAAATCGCAACCGGCGAACAGATCTTCCTTTTCGCGCAGCATCCGCAGCTTATCGATCGAGCCGACAGGAGCGACTACGAGCGATGCGCCGCTGTTTTCAACGATGGCCTGCAGCTTCTTCCACTGCGCTATCTTGCGCGGCTGCTGCGGATGGAATGCGGGCACTGCGATCATGCCCGCGGCAAGACAGCCGTAGAATGTGCAAACAAACTCGAAGCTCGTCGGAAGCAGCAGAATGACGCGCGCGCCGGCAGCGACACGGCTGCGCAAACCTGCTGCGATACACCGCATCCCCGCATTCAGATCGCTGAACGTGCTTTCGCTTTCGATCGTCTCCCCGTCGCGCAGGATCGTCAGCGCGGTGCGATCCGGTTCGCGCTCGCTCCATGCGGCGAGCGTCTCGATGATGGACGCGGGCTCGTGTGTCGTCGGAAACGGATGTGAGGTCATGAACAGTCTCTTGAATGTTGCGGGTCAGGTCTGTCGGCGCGTTGCGTTCTCGCGTTGCGCGCTCACGGCGTGGCGGCCCCGATTCATGCCTGCCGCAGAAAGGCTGCGGCGATGGCCCGCCTGTTGAGCTTCAGATTCTTCGTGCGCAAGCCGTTCTCGACGGTGAACTCGCTGCCGGTGAACACGATGTGCGTCAGTTGCCGTTGCGCCGGAAGCGTCTCGTTGACCGAAGCGACATGCGCGCGCAATGTCTGCGTGACCTCGGCATCGTCATGCCGGCGCGTCGAAATGACGACGTTCAGACCCGCGCCCTGGCCCGCCAGTACGACAGCGACCTCGACGCGCGGATCGCGGTGCAGCAGCGCCTCGATCGGCTCCGGATGAAACTTCTCGCCATTGCTCGTGACGATCGCGTCCTTCTTGCGGCCTATGACACGCAGAAAGCCCTCGTCGTCGAACTCTCCGATATCGCCCGTCGCTACCGAATTCGGCCCGACGAACGTCGTGCGCGCGTCCTCCTCCGACGCTTCGAAGTACCCCAGCGACAGCAACGCACTGCGCGTGACGATCACCTCGCCCTCGTCCGACAGCGAGACGGAGCCTGCTTCGGCGGGTTGCCCCACGGTCCCGACGCGCACGCAGCCCGGCTTGTTCCACGCGACCATACCGGCCTCCGTGATGCCGAAGGCCTCGTAGAGTGGAATGCCGCATTCCCAGAAGAAATCGAGCGCCGTGCGCTTGATGGGGGCCATGCCGGTGATCATGTAGCGCATGTTGCCGCCCGTCAGTTCCTTCAGCCGGCGAGAAAGTGCGTCACCCTCGGCTTGCTGCGCGCCAGCACCGGCGCGTGCGAGGTTTTGCAGCGTCTCGTAGAGAATCGGCGGTGCGATCACGAACGTAGGCCGCTGCTGCTTCAGGCCGCCGAACAACAATTTGAACGGCACGGCGACGAAATCGATGCCGTGATAGAGGCAGAAGTAGTAGATCATCCGTTGCTGATAATTCGCGAACGGAAGGAACGTCAGAAAGCGATCGCCGGGCTCGACACCGAACGCTTCGAAATAGAGATTGAGCAGATTTTCCGTACCGCACCGGCCGACGATCAGGCCTTTGTTCTTGCCCGTCGTGCCCGAGCTGAACACCATCGAATGCGTGTGAGGCAAATGCTGGATCACAATAGGCGACACGCGTGGCAGGCGGCGAACCTGGTTTGCCTGACTACCCTCTGTGTCGGGCACGAAGCCGATATTAATCACACGATCGGAGCGTGGCGCATCGGCATCGAGCCAGCCAGGATCGACGGCCATGAGGGTCAACTGATACTGATCGATCGACGCCTCGCAGGATTGCGCAAGCCTGTCGTTCGGAAACGTGACGGACACGCATCCCAGTTCGATACATGCCAGATCCCAGACCATCCATGCGTAGCTACTCGGCGCCGCGATGCCGACACGGCACCCGGGGACAAGTCCCCGCGCCTTGCCGTGCTCGACCATCGCGAGCACGTCGACGAACAGATCGTGAAATGTCCTGGTGGTCTGTCCGCCCTTGTCGTCGACGAAGGTCAACGTATGGGGCTTGCCGCACAGACGACCGATAATTTCGTCGAGCCTCATGGCGTACGCTCCTCGATGAATGTCACGCGTCCAGCCGCGACGTTTCGGCCCCGGCATCGGCACCGAGCGCGTAGTATTTCTGCGCGGCGCTCTCATACATGTTCCAGAACAGACGGCAGGTGTGGCGCACCGCGAAGAGTGCTTCTTCCTGCGCCTGCGGCGTCCTGCACAGTTCCGATACGAGCTGGATGCCTTCGGCGACGTGTCCGATGTCCTCCTTCTGGTGAACCGAGAAGAACCGCGTGTCCTCCTCCGTGAGGCCATAGCAGTTCGCGAGAATCGTGTGGCGCGCGTCGCCCGCACGCGTTTCGAGGCTCTGACCCTCACTAGCGATCATCACAGCCGCCGCGCCGATGTGGTACGTGGCCTCGCCCTTGCAGTTCTCGAGGCGATAGTCGATCAGTTCGCGTGTGGCGTCCGACGGCGTCCATGCATCGCGCTCTTCGTCGCTGATGCCTTGCGCGCGAATGAAGTCTTCCATGAGTTCGACATGGTTCTTGGTCTTCGAAAAACGCCCTGTCTCTTCTTCGAACAGGTTGTATAGGAGACGCCGCTTGTGCTCCGGATACGGGCAGAGAAAATACAGATTCTCGATATATTCGAGAAAATATTTCGTGATCTGATAGCCCTCGAGCGTGATGATTTTCAGCAGGTTCCAGTTCCGCTCAGGCGTGAACAGCTCCCTGAAAATCGGATGATCGAGTGTGAGTTGTTCTTCGAGCGTCGAGCGCAATGCGCGTGCAAACGTATCCTTGTCCAATGCAACGGCTTCAGCGGCTGGCGTCATGATCGTCGTTCCCTGTCGGTTGGGGGTAATCAGACTGTAAAGCCCAATGACTGTCACCGAAACCTGTCCGTTCGGACGGTCCCGCCTCACCCTGTACGGCAGTTCAGGTTTTCAGGGCCCGGCGCAGCGGTTATAAAACAGAACGCCTGTGACCAATGGAGAAGCACATGGAAGATCACGTCAACGTGTTCGACGCGCTCACCGGATTGATCCCGCAGATCGTCGCAATCGACATAGCGCCGGCATCGATTACGCGCGACACGACGCTGACCGGCGATCTGATGCTCGATTCCATTTCGCTGCTATCGCTGATGGCGCTGACGGAAGAACGCTTCAACATCAGTTTCGCCGAGCACACGGAAGCCGTCGCGAATCTGGCGACTGTCGGCGATGCGGTCGATCTTGTCGAAACACTGCTTGCCGTCAAGGTCTGAGGTGCCTATGCCTATGTCTACCGGTGTGGCAGAAGATCGCGTGCATCCGCTCGCATTTCAATTCGCACGTTATTGCGAACGCATGGCGGGCGGTGGTCGTGTGGCGGAAGGTGGCGAATCGACTGTATTCCTGACGAAGCGGGACGTCAGTGCCTTGTGCGCGCTTGCTAACGGCGCTTGCGCGGTGCAGTCCCCAACAATTCAGGCATTGTTGCGTCGAGGGCGAGCGGAACGTCTGCGGTTGGTTGTCGATGATCCCCTGCTGGCGATGCATGAAGAGTACGGGCGCTTTTTACAGATACTCGGCGTTGTATTCGGCTATGCCCCAGATACGCTTGCCGAAGCCTGTATTGTCGTACTGGCTAACGCGGTAGCGGATTGCAAGGCCACAGACTCCGACGCCGCGGATTCCAACGCGGTATGCATGCCACTCGATGCGCTCACCGATAGCATCGCTAACCCGATCTTCGAAGTCCGCCGTCGCGCCGATGCATACTTTGAATGTGAGCCGCTCGCGCTTCCGGCGGATGACACCGGCGACGTGCACCTGCTAACGGTCGAATCCGTCATGGCATGGCTCGCATCCGACGATGCATCGACACGCGTGCCCGGCGTCCACGTGCTTCGGGCGGATGCGTCGTTCACATGGCGCGCGTTGGTACAGACCGTTGCGAACGCGGCGAACGTCCCCGTGCGCGACGCCGGCAGCGAGTCCGGAACCGCAACGATCGACGCGCTCATCGAGCAGGAACGGCGCCATGTAGCCGAAACTCTTGCCCTCGACGATGGGCCGCACGAGGCACAGACCAGCAACGCGATACATGTGCACCGTCTCTCACCAGGCGGATTCGATTGGCGTAGTCTCGTGACGTATCGTGTGGCGACTCGACTCGGCTCGCATTGCCGGCGAACCGCACCGTGCTTTGGAAAACTTGCGGGGGTGCAGCGCAAATCGACTCGTACAGGTCACAGCTATCTGCGCGTCGGAAATGGCCATTCCGCCATTCTGCTGGTCAACGCGTTTGGCCTGTCCAACGATGTCTGGCACGACTTTGCCCATGCGTTGCTCGATCGCTTCACCGTGTTTGCGATCGACGACGAAACGGAACACGAAGGCGCTTCCTTACCGCGAATCTACTATTCGACGCACGACGCCTTGCCACGCTTCACCGAAGCGGTCTCGGCCATGCTCTCCGAGGAAGGCTACGAGACCTGTCATGTGGCAAGCTGGTGCGGCGGTGCGAAGTACGCGATCGAACTGGCGCGTGCGTTACCGGACACCATCGCGTCGTTGAGTCTCTTCGCCCCCTCGTTCGCCGGCGCGGAAGATCATGTGGGCTCCGACTCGGTCTATGAGAAGAACCTGCATACGATGTGCAAACTGGTCGACCGAACGCCACAGGCCGCGCAAAGCATGGCGAAGTCGATGATCGCGCTGCTCGAGCGGCAAGCAAACGCACAAGGCGGCGACCCCCAGCCGTCCGTGTTCGAACTCGCCGATAGCGCGACCGTTCACTGGCTGCACGCGCCGTTTCTCTCCGCGTCGAACATGGTGGAATACAGCAGACAGTTGCTGAACTTTCGCACGCATCACATCGTGGCGCGTCATCCGAACGAACTTGGTGATCTGCCCGTCATGCTCGTCACCGGGAAGAACGACAGCATGACATGCTCGATTCGTGCGCATGCTATTTGCGCTGACTTGTGCCGGCCTCTGCACTTTGAACTGCACCACGCCAGTCATCACCTGATCAACCAGAACAGCGACTTGCTCGCACACCTGATGCGGGCATTCGTCGCCGATGGTCCCGCAACCGCTTCGCCGCACCCACGGCTCTCGCGCGTGTCCACATTGAAAGCAGCACACCCGGAACACAACGAAACCGTCGTGCATGGAGAAATATGACGTACGGGATCGTCGCTCCACACTGCCCTAACGGACAGCTACACGCAGGTTCTGCATCTCACTAGAGTGACACTATCAACCACGCCTTTGGCCGAAGCGCGACACGTTGGCGAATGGTTAGCGAATAGCACGCGCCTCGCGGTCTCTGGATTGGCCAGGAAAAAACTGCTGGCTGGAGGATTTCCCATGTACGCAAACAGTCTGGTCGAACTGATCGGTAATACGCCTTTGCTTCATCTCAGGAGCCTCTCGAACGAGCAACGGAATATTCGCGTTTTCGGCAAGCTCGAGTGCCACAACCCAGGCTATAGCGTAAAGGACCGCAGCGCGCTGCAATTGCTGCGCCAGGCCGAGCGCGATTACGGTCTGAAGCCGGGCTGGTCGATTGTCGAATCGACCTCGGGCAATATGGGCCATGCGCTCGCGATGCTGTGCGCGATTCACGGATACCGCTTTATCTGCGTGCTCGACCCGAAGACGCCGAAGGCGAATGCCAACGTCGTGCGCGCGTTTGGCGGCCAGGTCGAAATGGTGAATCAGCCCGACGAAACGGGCAGCTACCAGAAAAAGCGCATCGCCGTAGCGAAGTCGCTTGCGGCGACCACGCCGAATTGCATCAACCTCGATCAATACAACAACCCCGCAGCCATCGACGCACACTACTACTCGACGGGTCCCGAGATCGTCAACCAGTTGTCGGGCAAGGTCGACGCAGTCGTCGTGTCCGCGAGCACGGGAAGCCATCTGAGCGGCATCGCGCGTTACCTGAAGGAGCGCGATTCGGGCACCCACGTGATCGGCGTCGAACCGGAAGGCTCGGTGGTATTCGGCGGGGTGTACGTGCCGCATCTGCAGAACGGCTCGGGGCTCAGCTTCAAGCCCGGCAACATCCTCACGGATCTGGTGGACGAAACAGTCAAGGTATCGGACCGTCACGCCTTCGCCGGCTGCCATCGACTGGCGCTGGACGAAGGGCTGCTGCTGGGCGGCTCGTCGGGATCGATTGCGCACGCGGCGCGGTGCTATGTGGAACGGCTGAACGATCCGGCGAACATCGTGCTCGTGCTGCCGGACAGCGGCGTCAAATACCTCGAAACCATCTACGACGACGAGTGGCTGAGCGCACACGGACTGCATGACATTCTGCGCGATCTCGACACCGCGGAAGCGACCGAGGCTCACGCGCTCGCGCTCGAATCTCTCTAACACGATCCTGGCAGCCATGAACGACTCCCTGAGAACCGTCGCGGCGGATGGCGCGCATTACGCCATCGTCTTCGAAAAGGCGCGAGTGTCGCATGTCATCTACCGCTGGCCGCCGGACGTCGATGCGCGGCTCGGCGAGCAGATCGTCGAACTGATGCGCCATACGAGCCAGTCGGCACCGATCATCGGTTTTGCCGAAGCGATCAGCGATACGGAAGCCGAACACTATCTTGTCGAATTGCGGGCGAACCTCGCCGCGCAGAAGTGCCGCCTGCTCGCGATCCTCGCGGATAACGGCACGCTGATCGGTCTGTGCACGCTGCGCCGTAATCTCAATCCGAACAATCGCCATATCACCGATCTCGCTAAAGGCATGATCCACGAAGCATTTCGCGGCGGCGGCGTGCTGCCCGCCGCCTTCGTCGAGATTGCGCTGCAATGCGAGGCCGATGGCGTGGAACTGGTCACGCTCGATGTGCGCGCCGACACGCCCGCCTATCGCGTGTGGGACCACTTCGGCTTCCAGACCTACGGTGTGCTGCCCGACTACGCTCGCGCGCAAGGCAAGACGCATGCGGGACACTTCATGATGCAGAAAGTCGCCGACCTCAAGGCACGCTCGCTCGGCATGCTTCAGGCACGCGTCGCCGATTCCCCGCGGTCCGGCGCGCAAGCGGCGTGAGCAGCATGAGCGGCACGACCTACGACGGGCTCGTCATCGATGCTCACTGTCACATCGCATCGACGCGATTCATCCCGCCTGCTTTCTTCGAAGGACTGTGCCGCAACGTCAAGGTGCGACTCGCGGCGACGGGCGTAAAGAAATCGCTGGGCGAACTGCTCGACATGTATGTGAAGCTGAGCCAGGACCATCAGGGCGATGCGCTCGTCAAGGAGATGGATTCGGCCGGCATCGCCCAAGCCGTGCTGCTGCTGCCCGACTTCACGTACGTGATGAAGAGCGAGCTGACCATCGACGAGATGTTCGCCGAGCATCACCAGATTCTCGCGCGCCACGCCGGGCGCTTTTTCGTGTTCGGCGGTGTCGATCCGCGTTGGGGCCCGGATGGGCTGGCGCTCTTCGAGAAAGGCGTCGACCGCTATGGCGTTGCCGGCCTGAAGCTGTATCCGCCTTGCGGATATAGTCCGAGCGATCGCCTGCTCTACCCCTTTTACGAGCTTTGCAACGCGCGACAGTTGCCGGTGTTGATGCACATCGGCCCGACCAGTCCGACGCTTGACTTTTCGTACTCGCATCCGGACCTGCTCGAGCGCGCCGCGATGGATTTCCCTGACGTCAATTTCATTCTCGCTCACGGCGCGATCCATCACGTCGAAGCATGCGTCAACCTGTGTGCGTACCGGCCTAACGTGTATCTCGACATCAGCGCGTTTCTCGCCTCGATGCATCCGCAAGGCTGGCGCGCCGCGCTCGCCGACCTGTTCAGGATGGGCATCAATCACAAGATCCTGTTCGGCACCGACTGGCCGGTGTTCCGGAACTCGGGTGGACACCGAAAGGTCATGGACATGTTCACCGCGCAGGATGGCCCGTTGTCGGCCGTGTCGCCGCATCAGCGCACGTGGCTGATGTCGCATAATGCGATGCGCCTGCTTCCGGAGAAACAGCTTGCGACGATGGCGGCGTAATCGCGAAAGGAAGCGTTCAGCATCGGGAGAACACGTACGCGCTCTGGCTGCGCGGCTTGCGATCGTCGTCGCATACGGTTGGATCGCGTGCCTCGCTCACGCGCAAGACGGCCGGAACAGCGGCACTGGCACGGTGGACCTCGATCACTGGACGCCCGATGAAAAGGCACAACTGGCGGCGATGCGCTTGACGCCCGCCGCCACCATCAATATCGACCCGTCGAACCGGGTCGCCGCATTGCCCGAAGCAGCTCAACTCGGCAAACTGCTGTTCAACGATCCACGCTTTAGCCGGAACGGCGCTGTTTCGTGCGCAAGCTGTCATCACCCGGACCGGCAATTCCAGGACGGCCTGCCGCGCGCGCAGGGATTGAGCGAAGGGGTGCGCAGGACAATGCCCGTCGTCGATGTGACAGCCGGGCCGTGGTTCTTCTGGGACGGTCGCAAGGACAGCTTGTGGGCGCAGGCGCTCGGTCCACTGGAGGACCAGAAGGAGCATGGCAGCAATCGCCTGCACGACGCGCATCTGGTACAGGAGCACTATCGAACCGGCTACGAGGCCCTCTTCGGCCCGGTACCGGACCTGGGTAAGCTCCCGCAAAACGCGAGTCCACTCGGCACCGAGGCCGAAAAGGCCGCGTGGCAAAAGCTCGATAGCCAAGCGCGCACCGACATATCGCGCGTGTTCGCGAACATGGGCAAAGCGCTCGCGGCCTATGAAGCAACGTTGCGGTTTGGAGATTCGCGCGTCGATCAGTACATCGACGGAATTTCGAAGAACGATCCTAAACTGCTCGCGGCGCTCACTCCTGCCGAAAAAACCGGTCTGCATCTTTTCCTCGGCAAGGCGCAATGCGCTACCTGCCATACCGGCCCGCTACTTACCGACCATCAGTTCCACAACGCAGCCGTTCCGCCCTCCGACCCGAGACATGCAGATCAGGGTAGAGCCGCCGCGATTCAAAAAGTGCTTACCGATGAGTTCAACTGCATGGGTCCGTTCAGTGACACCAAACCCGACCAGTGCGGCGAATTGCGCTTCATTGCCAAAGACGACCCTCACATGTTAGGCGCGTTCAAGACACCGGGGCTGCGCAATGTCGCACTCCGTCCACCGTATATGCACGCCGGCCAGTTCGCAACGCTCGCAGACGTGATGCGCCACTATTCCAAACCGCCGAACGCCGTGGTTGGGACAAGCGAGCTGAAAACACTGGATCTTTCGGAGACCGAGCAACAAGATCTTATCGCCCTGCTACATGCGCTCTCCGGTCCCATCATCGAGATGCCGCCCGCGCAGTGATGCGCGGGCGGCACGCTTACGCCGCATTGGACGACCGGCGCTCCCTGATCGCGACACCCATCACCTTGACCTGTCCGCCAAACGGCAGCGCGGCGACCTGATAGATCGTGCGTGCGGGGCGTCGGCCGGCTTCGAACCGTCCGGCGAAAACTTCGTTGACCTCTGGCAGCGCACCGAGATCCGTGAATGCGATATCGACGAACACCAGATTCGCGGGCTCGAAGCCAGCAGCGTCCAGCGCGCGAAACAGATTGTCGAAGGCAAGCTGTGCTTCCTGCGCCGGCGTACCGGCGACGTAGTGGCCATCGCTATCGATCGACAACTGGCCGCTCAGATAGCACATGTCGTCGACGACGACCGCATGACTGATCGGCGAGGACCATTGCGGCAGACCTTCGCCGGACGTAACGAAATGCCTCATAGTGCGTCACTCCTTTGAGTTTGGGATTGCGATGCCTTCCAGGACATCTCGGTCCAGTACAGTTCGCCGACACCCGATGCGCCGTCGATGCAAAACAGCCGTGCACGTGCAACCGCACAATCGGCGCTCGCGACCACGGCCAGCGTCGCGCATCCGATCTTCCTGCTCAGCCCTGTCCATTGACGGCCTTCGTACCACGCACCCGGCTGCGTTTCGTCGAGGTCTTGCCAGCACGCATCCCGTGGAGGGCGACTAAAGCCTGTGCCTGCCGCCTTGAGCAGCGCTTCCTTCAAAGTCCATAGACGAAAGAATGCATCGTCGAAACACGGCTGCCGCTCGAGCCAGCGGCGCTCCCGTACATTGAATACCAACCGCGCAAGCGATGCCGCACCCAAGATCGGTCGATGCCACTCCACGTCGACGCCCACCTCGACCGCCGACACCGCAATCGCTACGCAGTCCCCGCTGTGACTCAGGTTGAAACGATAGGGAAACGGCTCAACGACTTGCGGTTTGCCGCAATTGTTGCTCGTGAAAGCAAGATCAAGCGGTGAGTCTGCGTTGCCATATCGCGCAAGCACCAGGCGCTTCAACGAATGCGCGCGTTCGTAGCGCTTGCGCGCGACAGCGGCGCTGAACCGGTCGCGCCGTTGCCGCTCGTCGTCGCTCAGGCATGACACAAGTGCCGGCGCGGACAGCGAACACCAGATGTCGAGCATGACAGTCACCTCAGAAGTAATGCTTGACGAGCACTTGCCACAGTGTCTGCTGAGGCATCGCGCCGTATTCGCTGAGGCTGCTGCCGCCATTCAGTTGCCACTGAAGCGCGACGTCGGTGCGATTGAGGTGATAGCGTGCTTCGAGCCATGTCAAACTGCTGTGATCGGCGAGATTCATACGGATGAAGCCGCTCAGATCGAGCCGCGGTATGAACGCATCCTGCCAGCGCAGCATCGCAAACACATCGTCACGCGTCGCCGGATCCTGCTGTGCGTTGGCGAGATTACGGTAAGCGAGGTACTGCTGCTGCGGGCCTTTCTGAAGCGATTCCCAGCCTGCCTTGTCGAGTGCCGCGCCGTCTCGCTGGTATTCGAGCGTCAACGACAGATTCCGCGACGTCGTACACGTCAAGCCCGTCGACATGCTCCAGCGGAACGCGACATCGCTTTCCGGCTGCCCCAGCGCACGCGCGAGGGTCGATGGGCTGCGGCCGCCGGTCCACTCGACATACCCCACACACGCGTTGTTGATCAGATGTGTGAGGTTCACACCGAACTGCGGCGAGCTCCCGGGCTTGCCGTCGCCGTAGAGCAGAAACTGCGGCGACAGATCGGCAACCATGTGCTGGCTCACGGCCATCAGCCAGCGCGTATTCTGGTTGGTTGCGCCAAGGTCGACGGAAAAGTCCGCATCATTCGGCCCGCTCGCGAGCTTCGGCGCAACCAGGGCAGTCAGCGAACCACCCGTCCACACTCGCTGGCCCCGCAGCATCACGGTGCCGAGGCGGTTCTCGCGCAGGCTGGCCGGGTCCACGGACGCGACGGAGCGCACGGCGTTGTCACGGAAATAGTCGGTCGGATTGTAGCCGGTCGCCACACCCAGGCGCATGTTGATCCGGCCGATATCGACGAGGTTCTGTCCCTCGCGTCCGACGCTTCCGCTAACGTAAAACTCCTTGAGTGTATTGATCGCGCCGGGGTCGCCGCTGAAGCGTTGCGGGCCATTCAGATCGAGGCGGTCCGCGAAGTTGAAGCGCCAGCCTGTCGCGAAGGCCTTTTGCACCGCCAGCTCGATGGCGAGGCGCTCGGCCGTTTGCACCTGGTCGTCCGGCCGCACGGTCGCAAGACGCAAGGCCGGTTCGAGGCTGAACTGATAGTCCGCCTTGTCCACCTTCTGCGTCGGCGTGGCATCGGCCAGCTTCAGTCCGGCTTCTTCCGCATCATCCGCATGACACGTGCCGGCCAGCAGCGATAGCACGGCGAAGACGACGCACCCACGCATCATTCGGGCTGGAAGCTCGGCAGATAGTCATGCTGGAACCAACTGTCGGGGATCTCCCGCGCGGTGAAGTCCGAGTAGCGCATAACCGTGACCAGATTCGGATTGAGCCCGTCGATGATGACGATTTCAGTCGGCCTCAGCGCGCCGAGTTGCTCCTGATAGCGTCGATAGAACGCGGTTTTCAGCAGCTTGCCGCTGTCGCTGAAAAAGCGCGCCTTGATGGGCCGCTGGCTTTCCTTGTCGATCCACATCTCGACGGAGTTGTACGTCATGTCCGGCACGCTTTCTGTGAGCGCCAGCTTGTAGGCGCGGCGCGTCTGCCGGTCGCCGTCCTGCACGTCCTCTTCGTCTTCGATGCGCGCCTTGTAGCCCTGCGCGAAATTCACTGTCACCACGTCGCCATTCGATGCCTGGCCAAGCAGGCGCTGTTGCGGCGAGATGCGGATGCTGGCCTTGCTGGTCGGATCGAAAAACCACAGGTCGTTGCCCGTCTTGAGCATCAACTTGTTCACATCGCGTGCGGGTGCCTCGAAGCGGATCAGGCTACGGAACTGGCCGCTGTTCGGATCGACGCGTGAATACGCCTGCAACGCGTTCGAATCCGTCTGCTTGCCGTCCGTGTATTGGGTCAGCGTCACGTTCAGCGAGAACGGCTGGGCGGGATTGCGAATGGCGTCGCTGGCGGCAAGGATGCCCTGCGCATCGCCCGCCACCGAGGCCGCCTGCACCGCGGACCAGACCACGGCGGCCACCGTCATGGCGACCGCGCCACGGATCACGAAACGAATCGACAACATGGGAGACTCCCTTGCGATGTGGCTTGTCAAAGGGTGTGCGGGACCGGCCCGTCCCTGAAAGGAAGGCAACGAAACAATCGGTTGAGCGCCGCGCATGCAGCGCGCGGCAAGGTTTGCGCGGCGGCTAGTAGCCCGGGTATTGCATCTGCAATGCAACCCACGCGGCGGTGCGTTTGCCGAAATCGTCGGCAACCGCCTTCAGCGATTCGTCCAGCGCCCGCAACGGCCGGCTGGAATCAGGCGCGGGCAGCATGCGGCTCGGCGCATCGATGCCCGCCACCCTGTCCGGCACGATCATGAGTCCGCGCTTCGTGCGTATCGGGTCGCGGCTTTGCGCAACCGTATAGGCGGTAGAACGAAAAGTGGTGGAATAGACGTCGGCTTGCAGCACGAGCGCAATTTCATCGACGCCCGGCTCGATCGGAATGCCGAAGTCGTCGTGCGACCAGAAGGACACGTAGTTGCCCGCGATCGTCATCATCGACGGCAAGCCGAGGTGAAAGCTCGCACTCGGAATTTCCGACGACCACGACTGCCGGCCCAGCGATTCCGCCAGTTCATCCGCGCGTTCGCGCCCCGCAATGGCCTCCACCAGCGCGAGCGATGCCGGAATCGTCGCCGTCACGCCCGTCGTGGTGACGACCTTGCCGTCGGCGATATAGCGCTTGCCCTCGACCCAGTTCGTCTTCGGGAACTTCTTGCGCAGATCGCCCATGGAGTACCAGTGCCCCGTCGCGCGACGGCCATCGAGCAGCCCCGCTCTCGCCACGACCCACACGCCGTCGCACACGCCGACGATCGTCGCCCCCTTCTTCGCCTGCTCCGCAACCCAGGATACCAACGTCGCATCGCTATCGCGGTGCACGGCCGGAACGATCACGTAGTCCGCGCCCTCGGGGACGCGCTGATCGAATTCCGCCGTCGTTTCCTTCGGTATCACGTTCATCGGCGCGGGGAACATGCGAATCGGACCGGGTTGCGTCGCAAGCGGGATGACGTCTGCCGCCCCCGAAGCCATCAGTATTCCGTACGGAACCACATAGTCCGTGAGCTCGGTGTAGTAGTTCTCGCCCACCACGACCACGACCGGACGCGAACGACCGAAGCGCGGCTGATAAGGCGGCAAACGGTCGGGCCTGGCACTCGTCGGCTTCGCCGATGCCGCAACGGCCAGATGCACGGCGGCAAACGGAGTGACGGCGATCAGCAGCATCAGCCAGAACATAACAATTCTTCGCATGGAGACCTCTTGAAAATTGCGTCACCAGGTACTTCAACCTGCATCCATCTGCTTCGACCTGGCAGGACCATCGTGCCGGGTTATCACGACGATGGCGGCAACACGACATTGAATGTCACCGCATCCGTACCCATTGGCGATCTGACCTTCAGATTGATCACCCACCATCCCGGCATGCTGAATTTCATGCCTTCCAGAAGGTAGTGCCCGGCATCGCCCTGCTGCACCACCTGAGGTTGCGTCGGCAGTCCATGTCCGTGCTGCGGCATGCCGCCGCCGACGTCGATCACCGCTCCTTGCACCAGTTGACCGGAGGGTGCGCGCAGCGTCATGCTCCACGTCTGGATCTGGTTGAGACGCACGTTCCGTTCCGGCGGTTCGAGCGCAATCACGTACTTGCCCGCGTTCGTCTGCTGCGTCAGTGCAAGATTCAGATTGGCAGGCACCTGCTGACCATACGCATTGCAAAGCAACAATGAGAGGACGAACGCCGCCAGTAACAATTTGAGCATCTTCTGCACGATTGTCCCGTCCATAAAAGAACGATTGATGAATTAAATTCCACATGCATAAAACATCCGCATCAAAACATTCGCTACGCATAACGAAGCGCATCGACGATGTTCATGCGCGACGCACGCCGTGCCGGCAGCAAGGCAGACAGTACCGACACCGCGAGCAGCCCGACTGCCGTTCCCGCAATCAGGTCGTTCTCGCCCCACACCCGGATGATCAGCGGTACGGGCGAGCGTCCCGGGGGCGTCCACGTGAGCCCGTTGTGATTGATGATGGCTGCAAGCGCGGCCGCACTCAGCACACCCAGCGATGCGCCCAGTATCCCCAGTAGTAATCCTTCGCAAAGGAACAGCCGGCGCACGCCCTCACGACGCAGTCCCATCGCCCGCAGCGTCCCGATTTCGACGGTACGCTCGAAGACTGCCATGCTCATCGTATTGCCGACGGTGAAGAGGACGATCGCGGCGATCAGCAGCGCAATGAAGCCGAACAGCGTGGCAAACATGGCAAGCGCCTGCCCATAGAACGGATTGAGTGTCATGTAGTCGACGACTTCCGTTTCTTCACCCTTGAATCTGGTGCCCAGCAGTTCTTCGATGCGTGCCTTGGCGGCAGGCAGTTCGGCTGTGTGCTTCAGTTGCACGACGATGGCCGTCGCCTTCGGTTGATCGCTACCATAGACGAGGCGCTGCGCCTGGGCCAGATGCAGGCCCACGTACATGTCGTCGTATTCTTTCACGCCCTGCTGTTCCGCCTTGACGACATGCAGTTCCGAGACGTTCGGCGCGCCGAGCGCCGTCGCGGCGAGCAGTTCGATGGTCGGATATTGCGCGGCCTTCTCCGGCACGGGTTCGGTCGCGCTGGCGAGCTGAGCGACATCCGCAGGCAGATCAGGGCCCGTGTTGTCGTGCGGCCTCGTCTGCGGCGCGCAGTTCTTGACCTCCAGCTGGCCGCACAGTTGCAACACGCGTGCGAGCCCCGTGCCGACGATCGCCGCGTCCGTATCCGTTCCCGTCAGCGCAAGCGGCGGGATAGTCACCGGAAATCGATAATCGTTCCACGCCCGCATCCGGTTCTGATCGTCGACGAGCACGCCCAGCGCGAGAGCCGTACGCGACACCCCTTCCCTGAAGTTGCCGGCGATCCCCTGCAGCTGCAACGTCGGCGTCACGACAGTCACCATCGACGCCAGCACGGGGTCGGCCTTCAGCGTATCGGCGATCTCGCGATAGTTCGCAATGCCATACGCGGCCGGATCGCCACTGCCGAACTCGTAATAGCCCTTCCGTTCGATCTGCAGGTGGCCGCCATACTTCACGTAGTCGGTCTGCAGTCCATAGGTGATGTTGCGTGTGTATCCGCCGAACAGCAGCACCGCATGCGCACCGACGATCATCGCGAGCAGGGTCGTGATCGACCGTCGCCGGTTGCGCAGCAGATTGCGCAGAGCGAGCGAAAGCGTCTTCATGCCACTGCCTCCTCTTCTTTTGCCCGCGAGACGCTGACCACGCGCCCATCGCCGATGCCGATCACGTCGTCCCCTTCGGCCAGCACCTTCGGATCGTGCGACGAGATCACGAACGAGACCTGTCGCTCGCGTTGCAGGCGGCGCATCAGACCGATGATCGCATCCCCCGTACCGCTGTCGAGATTGGCGGTAGGCTCGTCGGCCAGCACGAGATTCGGCGACGCGACCAGCGCTCGCGCAATCGCAACACGTTGCCGCTGACCGCCCGACAGTTGCCCTGGCCGGTGGCCCGCCTTGTCGGCAAGGCCCACCGCCTCGAGCAACTCCCTCACGCGCTGCGCCCGCTGCGCATCCGTCAGGCGAATGCCGGCGAGCAGCAGCGGATATTCGATGTTCTCGTGCGCCGTCAGCACCGGCAGCAGATTGAAGTTCTGGAAGACGAAGCCGAGATGCCGCGCACGAAAATCCGACAACGCATCGTCCGGCAATCTGGAGACGTCTTCATCCGCGACGACGATGCGACCGCGGTCGGGACGATCGATGCATCCAATCAGATTCAGCAGCGTCGATTTACCGCTCCCCGATGCGCCCGCTATCACCGTAAGAAGACCCGTTCGAATTTCGAGGTTGATGTCCTGCAACGCGGCGACTTTGACGGCGCCCATGAGATAGCTCTTCTCAACGGCTTCGAGTTTGACGGCGTTCATGGTCTTGGCGAATGGAAAAATTCCCAGCTCGAATGGAGTTCATCGCAGACGGATGGCGGCGACGGCCTTTACGCAGAATATCAACTTGTCCGCGAGGAAAAACCTGTTCGATGGGGCAGGCCTTTGGCGCGTCAAGTAGATTCCTTCGTCATCAAAATGTTGGAAAAAACATGTCATCGTTGCCCCATCCTCTCTACAACATGCGCATCGACGATGACAATCCGCCTCGCCACACCCGCTCCCGAAGCATATCTTCAGCCGCTTCTTATCCATCACATTCTCTATGGCGCGATCACCGCGCATGCGGATCAGCAGATCGTCTATCGCTCACATCACCGGCAGACCTATTCGGATCTTTTCAAGCGCGTTCATCGACTTGCGAACGTGCTTGCTTCGCTAGGCGTCGACGAAGGCCATACGGTCGCTTTCATGGACTGGGACAGTCATCGCTACCTCGAAGCCTATTTCGCGGTGCCAATGATGGGTGCGGTACTCCAGACGGTCAATGTCCGCCTGCCGCAGGAGCAACTGATCTGGTGTCTGCAGGATGCGAAAGCATCCGTGCTCGTAGTTCATCGGGACTTTCTGACACTCGTCAATGCGATCGCGCCTCATTTGCCGGATCTTCGTCGCTGCATCGTAATCGCGGACGGTGAAGCGTTCTCAGGGCAGAACGATGTGGGCGAATACGAGACCATGTTGGCGGCGTCCGGCACGAAATTCGACTTCCGCGAGTTTAATGAAAATGCAATCGCCACGACATTTCACACGACGGGAACGACGGGCCACCCGAAGCCTGTCAGTTTCACTCATCGCCAACTCGTGTTGCACACGCTCGCCCTCGCGACCACGCTCGCTGCGCAACCCGACAATCAGGGATTGCGACGCAATGACGTCTACATGCCGTTGACGCCGATGTTTCATGTTCACGCGTGGGGCGTACCCTTTGTCGCGACAATGCTAGGCATCAAACAGGTGTTTCCGGGTCGATACGACCCAGCACTTATGCTGAAGCTCAGACGCGATGAGAATGTGAGCTTTTCACACTGCGTACCAACGGTCCTGCAGATGATTCTTGCGGCCGCGCGGTCGGAGCAAGCCTCCGATCTTGCACCATGGACAATGCTGATTGGTGGCTCAGCGCTTACACGTGCACTACGTCAGCAAGCCGCTGACTTTGGCATCGATACGCTTGCAGGGTATGGGATGTCAGAAACGGGACCCGCAATCGCCATTGCGAGAAATGTGGAAGAACACCCAGACAAGCTGGATGCGGCGCTCCGCCGTGCCGGCTGGCCGCTACCGCTGGTGCAGGTCGATATTGTCGATCCAGAGATGAACAGTCTTCCGCATGACGGACGCAGCCAGGGCGAACTGGTGCTTCGCGCCCCCTGGCTGACGCAAAGCTATGGCACCGATGCAGCCGCAAATAAAGCGCTCTGGCTTGGTGGCTGGATGCATACGCAGGATCTGGCTTCGATCGACCTGCGTGGCACGCTCACCCTCCGCGATCGCATGAAAGATGTCATCAAGAGCGGTGGTGAATGGGTATCGTCCGTGCAACTCGAGGAGTTGATCGTCTCGCATGAGGGCGTTGCCGAGGCTGCAGTCATTGCCGTCGAGGACGAAAAGTGGGGAGAACGCCCGCTCGCTTATGTTGTGCCGAAAGTCGAGTTTTCCGGCAATGTAACGTCGGACGCCATTCAACAGCATCTCACTGCTTTCGTCGAAAATGGCACGATCAGCCGTATCGCTGTTCCCCACGACATTCGCGTCGTTGAAAGTCTCCCCAAGACCAGCGTCGGGAAAGTTGACAAGAAGGCATTGCAAAAAAATACGCTGGCAAGTGCACGCCCTGATAGACATGTAGTGGTCAACCCATCCCGGACACTGCGTTAAGTTTTTCTTCCGCGACTGCCGGCGCCAGTCCGTCGTTGAACTGATGCGGCCGTATCCAGTTGTACCGGTGCATCAGGTAGTGGCTGATATCCCGGTGTGCTTCCTGCACCGACATGTACCCCACTGACGGTAGCCATTCCGTCTTGAAGCTGCGGAACAGCCTTTCCATCGGAGAGTTGACGCTCCTATGTCAAGAAGTGCGGGCTGAATCCGCCAGGTCGGCCAGAATGAGCGGATACAGCTCTCTGACGATATAGCGCTTCAGGCAGCGGTGAATTTCCTTGTGGGACATTCCTTCCCTGGTTCGTCGCTCGACGTACGCCCGGGTCCTCGGGTCGCTGCGCATTCGCACCATGGCAATGGTCCATAGGGCGTTGTTCGCAGCACGGTCTCCAATGCATGAACGACCAGATCAACATCCGGACGTGCTGAGAACGCCCAGCCAACAACCCGACGCGTGAACAGATCGAGTACTACGGCCAGATAATGCCAACGGCCCCGCGCCCAGACATATGTGATGTCACAACACCAGACCTGATTCGGCGTACCAACATCGAATTCACGATTGAGATGGTTCGGGATATCAATCCGCTCGACCGTAGCCCGCCTGTAGTCATGGCGACCCGGCTGCTTGCAAATCAGCTCGAGCTCTTCTATCAAGCGGCTGGCCAGCGCGCTCCAGGTGGCACCGCAGATTCAGGCCATGCGTGATGACCGCTGCGCCTCGGGCTCGCCGTCACGGACGCATTGCGGTGAAGAAGTTCGCGCGAAGCAGGCACTCATCGGGCTGAAGAGACAGCGAGCAATTGACGTTACCGACATCAATCATGCTGTTCTGGAAGTCAGTGCTAAAGCAATGCAGGAACGTGGGGCGGCTGCGCCGCCCCGCCCCAAAACCATAAAAAGAAGCAAGACTAAAACCGCTCTGAACCCCGACATTTCTATTTAGCTGGAGGTACGGCATTTGAACTTAGCGGGGACAAAGGTGGTATCGTCTCCAGAGCTTCACGATCGCCACGTAGGCCAGAATCGTGACGATCAGTTCGATGACGACCATGGTCGGAATATAGAGATCGTCAGGGTCACGAATGCCAAACCAATCCGAGGCGGCAAACCAGAATGCCAGCTGGCTTTCAGGCATTGGCATCGGGTACGTATGGACATAACGAACGGAAAGCAGAAACAGTCCGATAAATAGCGCCACTTTAAAAATGCTACGGACAAGTCGTACCATTGGCCACTACCTCGATAGTTCCATACGCGCGAATTCCTGAATTGCGGGCCGGGATAGTGAACGTGTGCAGAAGTGCGCGCCGTATCTTTTCAAAATCGGCGTAACTCGGCAAGGTGATACAGCCGAGTGAAATACCTCGACCGCCGGCCGGATGCAGCCGGAATTGACCTCGCTCTATGCCATTGATCCAGGTGAGGTCATCGATAACACCGTCGTCCCGATAGAGCGCAAACCACTCAATATGATGAGACGCCGGACCGACCCTCCCGCTCCACCAATCTTTGGCCTGTGCCACAGATCTGGATCTTAACCCGCCAGTCGGTCGATCCACGATCCAATACAACCCTGCCGGAATCGGACCTTTATCGGGAACAGCGGTACACCCACCCTTGTTCTTATAGACGTTGTCACCTGAAAACGCTTTAAATGTACCAATTTCGGGAATAGTCAATGAAGAATTATCCCCATCGATTATGAATTTTCCATAATAAGACAATTGCCGCACTCCTCTTATGTCGACAGATTCCTTAATCAGGATGCCACACAAGAGAAAGCGCAGGGCATCTTAATAATACCTTGTTGCCGATTAACATCAGACAATACGAAATTATTAAAAATCAGAAAATTCCTAATCCAACAGACAGAAAATTCCCGTATCGACCCCGCCGGTTACTCGATCGACTTTAGATTTTCAGGCAGTGGAGAGTACGTACAGAATCACCATAGGACTCGTCGGTAGCCGTGGCTGTCGAGTACCTGCTGCATGTTGGAGCCTTCCCACGAACCGGGACGGCTGTTCGTCATGGCAGCGTCCTCGGCCAGCATGGCAAGCATGCCTCGGCACAGTCATCGGACCGTGCGTCGTCTTGTCTGGGGCAGTCCGATCATGTTCTGGTGTAGTCCAGCGCAACGCCGTCAAGCTGACGTTCGGTGTTCTGCTCGAAGGTGCTGACACGTATATAGCCGACCCGTTGACCGTTCATGGACGGACGTCGGGTGAAATGTCAGCTTGAAATCCATGACGTTCCGAGTCCGGTGTCAAAGAATTGCGGAACCAGCCCCATCCTGATGTGCCCGACAGCATTTCCCTGACATCAGGATAGGTTATGCTCCAATCGGACACAGTCTGCCAGCCTGTCGTTGAGGGCGGATCACTGATGTGGGTCGGTTATTGATTGGCACGCACAGCAGCAAACTGACCTGATCGGCAGTTATCGGCGCCGCGTTACTCTTCTAAAAACTGTATCAACTCCGCTGCGAATTTTTCCGGTTCCTCGATCCAAGGCATGTGGCCACTTTCCTCGAACATCACCAGTCGAGCGTTGCCAATGCCCGCATGCAAGCGCTCCGCGACCGGCACGGGACAGATCCAGTCATGCCTACCCACCATAACCAGTGTCGGGGCGCGCACCTGATCAAGCAGGGCTGTCTGATCGCTGCCAGCCTCTTTGTCTGCTGCGTTCTGCGCCTCGAATGCATAAAGCGAGATCTGCTCGACCAGTAACTGTTCCCGAGCTAACGCAAGATTTTTTTCCGGACTCTGAAGGTATAACGGCAAAAGCTCTGCGACAAACGCTGATAGTTCAGCATCGCTCGCAAGGGGTTTGGCTTTGCCGGAAAAATGTCCGATCGCCGCCTGAACTGCGGTCTTATACCGGGGGTCCTCAGCTCTCGCTTCCAGGAATGCCTGCGTATCATTGCCCGAACTGAAGCCAAGCATTTGACTGTCAATCAGCACCAGTTTGCTGACGTGATTCTTATACCTTTCAGCGTACGAGAGTGCGATGGCTCCGGAGTTCGAATGACCCAAAAGTTGAAGAGTAGAAAGTCCTAGATACTCGCGTAGTGCCTCAAGATCATCCGCCATATCGTTGCTGCTCATCTTCATGCGATCGGCCGGGCGTCCAGACTGGCCGCTTCCCCGCGTGTCGATGAAAACCAAGCGAAATCTCTCTCGCAGGAAGTTGAAGCCCCTTTGCAAATAACCGCTACCTACTCCCCAACCCGGAGAAATCAAAAATAACAGAGGCCCTTCGCCGCACACGCGGTAGTGGAGATCGACACCGTTCAGATTGACGGTGTGGTCGCCCGAACCTAGCAAGTCTTTCAAATTGTCAGATCTTGTGTTCTGCGATGCTGTACTCATGTGTCGCTGTTCCTTGCATTTTCGATAGAGTGGTCAACTTGAGAGATTCCCAGCTGATAAATGGTTCACCTTGAACCGCTCAGAAATATCTCATTCGGAAGCCAGTTTTTGAGCGCGCACTCGTTATAACAGAAAAAAGTGCCCATCGTTGGTAGACAGGCAAGTCAACCATTTTATTCCTTGCACCAGCTAATCACGGAGGTAAAGAATTGGTGCGTTCGCCTGCTGCTGATCACCCACGCCGCGGCACTGCGCCGGCATCCTGAAAATCCGTTTCACACGTTTTTGTTTGCCCTGAGCGACGGTCGCTACTGCATCGATGCGCGCAACGGTGGCAATGCGGCACGCTGGATCAATCACCGCTGTGCCCCCAACTGCGAAGCGATCGAGGAACGTGACCGTGAGGGTGTCCTTGAGCGTGTGGACCAGATCGCTGCGAATCGTGCAGCAGAGGCAGCCGCTGCTCATCTCGACCACGATGTCTTCACGACTGTGCGCGACGAGCAGGTGGTCGAGCCCGATCTCACCGAACTCGTTGATCAGCACCAGTGCATCCGCCATTTCCGGCTGCTGCACCATCCGGTTCAGCACCGTCGTCTTGCCGCTGCCGAGAAACCCCGTCAGCAGGGTGACAGGTATCATGTCCATCGCACACTCCCCGTTTCGTTGATCCAGCGTCCCCGAATCCGGCCGTTGCGCGTTCTCCTTGGCGCCCGCGCCGGGCTGCGGGCTCATGCCGTACCTTCCGCCTCGGTTAGCAGACAGGCGTCACGGCGCTGGCGCCATGCTGGCTCGTCCATATCAACGCCGATCAGTACCTGGTCCTGATGTGTGTCGCCGACAGGCAGGCCGACGAGCCACTTCTGTTGCGCCTGGTAGCCGGAATCACGCTTCACGCCGGGAATCGATTTGGCCTTGATCTGGTTAGAAATCCCCAAAAAGTCAATCTTCGCCTTTTAGGACTGTGTGTCGTGGATTGCGCCGGCTGCTACTTGAACGTGCGCTTAAATGATGCCTTTCGATGGCATGGGGAGTTAAATATGGGTGGCAATATCGGGGTTGGAAGGATGCCTGGTTTGGTTCCCCTGCCAGAGAGCGAGACCCCGAGGACAGAGAATCCGTCCCGCTCATCCGGTATGCCGTTACCCGACACTCGGTTCATCGGGTTGAAACCGAAACCGGTGTCGGTTTCACCGATTGGCAGGGCCGGAACCTCAGGCATCGGGAGTACGCAAAGTTCCATTCGCAGCGGAGGAAAAAGCCTGAAACAACTTGATCTGCCGCTCAGCGATGTAGTGGCGTCAAGCACGCTCGTGGGACCCAAAAATGGCAGGAGCGATTGGACGATGTTTGACGGAGGGCAAGTTCAGGCGAGGTACGAGCCTGAATACAAGCTGATCCGGACTTATGTTGGGCATGCTCAAGAGGTGGTGAATATCAACCTGTCTGACGATGGGCAGAGGGTTCGTAGTATCACCGGCTATCCGCAGGTCTCTCCGGATAAATTGCAGCGCTTGGTAACCGCCGGCCTTCTGCGTCCAGATCTATTGGCTACCGTAGGCGTCTCGCAGGAACAGGTGAAAATTGCGATGGAGCGTACCGCCCATGACCAGCAAATGACCCTGCGCCTACAAACGCATAGTGTCGAAAAATTACCATCTATCGAAAAGTATTCCGGCACGAATCACAATACGAAATTTGTCGGGCAAGGCGAGGCCCATTTTCTTTCGAGTGCGAAAGCCGACGTCAACGGTTTGTACACGGCAGGCGCTACTTCTTGCGTTATTTTAATTGCCGTTTTCAAAAATGCTCTGGGAAAATCGGAGAACGTTGCGATGGCGCATGTGGATGGATACGTCACAGATCAGGCGCTTGACCAATTCTTCGGATCACTGTCTGCGTCCGGGAAAGCGGAGGTCACCCTGCTTGCCAGGAACGAGGAAGAATCTGCTAAACGTGCCATGAAGGCGGCGGACAAAGCGGGAGCAACTGTGGTCTTTGCCCATGCGGGGCACGAGTCAGGCGGCGGCTATGGTGCGGCCGTAGACCGAGACGGCCGCATTTACTTCGGTAGCAGGCTTTCTTTAAGCAAGCAGATTGCTACAAATAAGACGGAAAGAAGAATCATGAAAGGCATGATGTCCGGAGAGAAACTGCCAATTCATGAACAGTTGCCTGCCCAATTTCATGTTTAAAAGGAAATCAGAAAGCGCTCGTTTCTGTCATTTTCCGAAGTCGCTGCACTACGTACCCACACTTGCGTGCGAGTCGGAGAATGTCAGGCTGAAGCGGCCCTGTTTCGAAGTTGCATGATGGACTGCCGTGCCGTGCCATAGTCGCGTGCCAATTGCGAGACCGATTCGCCCGCTATTTTTTCAACCATCCGTGTGAATCTCAACCCGCCTTGAACACGGAAATCCTGCCCTCCCCCCGTGCGGACTTAAGGATCGTATTCCCACTGCCATAGTCTATCAAACGATACTGCAACGCTTTCCGGCTCCGCTGCAGATCTCAAGAAAAGACTAGAAACTCTGGTGGTTCGATACCGGCAATGCGGTCGAATACATGACCTGCTTTAAGGCAAAGCTCGACCGAATGTTTCGAATATTAGGTAGCCGCGATATCTCATCGATGATCAAGCGCTCCAATGCCTGAGTGTCCCGGACCAGCACACGCAGGAGGTAGTCCGCGTCTCCGGACATCAAGTAGCATTCCATCACGTTTGGTATCGCAACTACCGCCCGTTCGAATTCATCGAGCCCGTCACGACGCTGATTTTCCAGGCTTAAATGAATGAAGACATTCACATTCAGTCCCAGACTCGCGGGATCGAGCAGCGTCACACGCTGCCGGATTACGCCATGACGCTCTAGCGCTCGAACACGAGTCAGACACGGCGACGGCGAGAGGTTCACGCGGGCAGCTAACTCGACGTTAGTCAAACGTGCGTCGCGCTGTAGTTCCGCCAGAATCTTCTGATCAATTGCATCAAGTTGCATATGCACCCTATGAGACACCATTCGGACGAAAACTGGCCGGCATTCGGCGAAGTTCATTGCGCATCCAGGCAGCACGTCCGTCTGCTTGCGAGTTTCAGCTGCGTTCGGCAAGGACTGCAAGAACGTGTCAGCGCCGCAAGGAGTGACTTTCCACTCACCTGCGTATTTCATTCTAGTGTTTGGCGTTGTCCAAACTTGCAGACGATTTAACAGAACTCCGAAGGAGTGAGCTATTCGGCTCAGGCATACCTAAGGCACACATTACCGAGGGAGCAAAGAGAAGCGCGACAGTCCTAAATCCGTCGCGTCCGGGGAAATGCGTGATCGGCGCACTGCAACTGGCGATCGACGTACTTTTCAACGCTATCGACTGGCCGGGATGCGTCAGTCGTGTACCACGTCACCCGACTCCATGAGCATATCCGACAATCCCGCTCCCGCTGGCACCATCGGCCATACGTTCTCGGTCGGATCCGTAATGAAGTCCATAAAGACGGTTCGGTCCTTCATAGCCATCGATTCACGCAAAACCGGTTCGACGTCGCTCGGCCGCTCGACCCGGAATCCGACATGGCCGTAAGCGCGCGCAAGCGCTACAAAGTCAGGAAGCGCGTCAAGATACGATTGCGCGTACCGTCCCTCGTAGTACACGTGCTGGAGTTGCTTTACCATTCCAAGGTAACCGTTGTTCAAAGAGGCTACCTTTACGTTCAAACCATATTGCTTGCAGGTCGACAGCTCCTGGATGCACATCTGTATCGATCCATCTCCCGTTACGGCCACAACATCGCTCTCCGGGAAGGCTCGCTTCACACCCATCGCATAAGGGAGACCAACTCCCATGGTTCCAAGCCCGCCAGAATTAATCCAGCGTCTGGACTTGTCGAAGCCGTAAAGCTGCGCGGCCCACATTTGATGCTGACCGACGTCCGAGCACAGAAACGCGTCGCCTCCGGTGACTTCCCAAAGTTTCTCTATAACGTACTGCGGTTTGATAATCTTCGGGCCCTGTTCAAAGGCAAGACAACGCCTCGAACGCCACGTCTCCACCTGTTTCCACCATGAATCGCGCGACGTCCGGTTTACCGGCTGCCGGGTCAGAAGCTCATTGAGCGTGCGCAGGACACACTTCACGTCCCCGACGATTGGAACATCAACCTTGACTCGTTTGTCGATACTCGCCGGGTCGATATCCACATGAATGATCGTCCGCTCACCTTTAGCAAAGTCTTCCGTATTGCCGATGACGCGGTCGTCGAAGCGAGTTCCCAATGCGATCAGCACATCGCAATGCTCCATCGCCATGTTTGCCTCGTAGGTCCCATGCATCCCCGGCATGCCAACGTAGCGCCGGTCGGTTGCGGGGAAAACACCAAGCCCCATGAGCGTGGTCGTTACAGGCGCGTCTACGAGTTCAGAGAGTATGCGCAACTCCGCCTCGGCCTGCGCCGCGACGGCACCGCCACCTACATAGATGTACGGTCTGCGGGCAGAAGCAATGGCCTTAGCCGCCCGCCCAATTTGGGCCGCATGGCCCTCGGTAGCCGGCCTATACGAGCGAATCGAGACAGACTCGGGATAGACAAACGCCCCTTGCGCCAACAGGATATCCTTCGGAATGTCGACCACGACGGGCCCTGGCCGTCCTGTTCTCGCGATGTAGAACGCCTTCTTCATCACCAGCGGAAGCTGATTCACATCCCGAACCAGAAAGTTATGCTTAACGATAGAACGGGTGATACCGACCGTGTCACACTCCTGGAATGCATCCTGCCCGATTGAGTCCGTAGGCACATTTGCGGAGACAACGACAATCGGGATCGAATCGAAGTAAGCGGTTGCGATTCCAGTCACCGCGTTTGTCACCCCCGGACCGGACGTGACAAGCGCAACCCCGACTCTCCCGGTTGCGCGAGAGAAACCATCCGCGGCATGAACCGCTGCCTGCTCGTGCCTAACAAGCAGATGGTCGATCCCGGTCGTCTCCTCGAGCGCATCATAGATCGGCAGCACCGCGCCTCCGGGGTATCCCCACACTGTATCTACCCCCTCAGCGACTAGCGCTCGAACGACCATTTTCGCGCCCGAAATGACGACGCTCTCCTCCCCTTCCGGCTTGCTTGCCTCTTCGATAAACTCCATTTCTGCTGATGCGATTTTCAAGGTGTACTCCCCTACGTAAACGACGTCACTTGAGCGTTGCTGGTCGAACAGGTTTCTCCTGAGTCGAGCGAGCAGTCGACCGGATCTGCACAGTCGCAAGCGACTGCCTCCGAAGGCCGAAGCGGCCACGAAATATCCGGAAGTTCTGGTAATCCTAGCGCAGCTGCTGCGCTCAGAAATTCCGAATTTCGTCTTCCCGGACGGCATTTTCAGCACAAACCACTGCTCATTGGGTATGTGGATTAGCACTTGTGCCGCACACTCGCGCAGCCGCACATCAAGTCTGTCCTTCGATAGCGGCAAAGCCGGCCGTAACCGACACAGACATCATTAGCCTGCCGCCAGGAAGAGGGAGTGCGAGAACCGCGTTAGATCAGCGCCTCGATCAGTCGAGGACCTCGTTTCCGCATTGCGTCCGCGAATGCATCTTCAAATGCGCGGGGTGAATCTACGCTTACCGCTTCAACACCCATACCGGTTGCGAGCCTCACCCAATCCAGTGAAGGGTTTTGCAAATCAAACATCGAAGCTGCAAGCGCCCCCTCGTTCGTTGCGCCCACTCGCTTGAGTTCGTTGCTGAGAATCTTGTAGCCACGGTTTGCGTAAATGACCGTAGTAACGTCGACCTTCTCCCGCGCCTGCGTCCAAAGCGACTGGAGGATGTACATCGCGCTGCCGTCGCCCTGAAGCGTTACGACTTTTCGGTCAGGGCACGCTATACCCGCACCTGTCGACACGGCCATCATGCTGCCGATCGCACCGCCTGTCAGATTCAGATAGTCGTGAGGCAACGCTGACGCGGTAACGCCGTAGTGCATAAACCCGGACGACAGTGACTCGTCTGCAACGATTGCGTTTTCCGGCAGATGCTTGGCCACAGCCTGCATAATCGCCTGCGCATCAAGCACATTTGCATTCTTGACGCCGATCGGCTTACGTTCCAGCACGCGTGCTGTTTCGTTGTGCGCGCCCAAGGCATGCAGAAGCGCCTCGAGTGAGGCGGGACCATCCTCGTGGGGATGCGCGAGTACCGCAAGCTGGCATCCGGCAGGCGTCAGCCAGCTCGGCTTGTCCAGATATGCAAAGAAACTGACGGGGGGTGGCGCTCCAACGAGAATCATTTGCTCCGTACCAGCAAGAACGTCGACAACTTGCTCAGCAAAGTACGGAAGACGTTCGAGCTCAATTCGTCCGGCACCGCGCTGCAGACGCGGGAAGAACGTGTCACACATAATTCGGCATCCGGTCTGCGCCGCGATCTTGCCAAGTGCTCGAAGCCCGCGATCCTGAAGAGCCTCGCCTCTGGTCAGTATTACTGTCTTCTTTCCGTTACGAAGCAGACGCGCAGCATGATCCACTGCGTTTTGAGTTGCCAATTGTCGAACCGGAGCAGGCAACGGCGGAGCGACGAAATCCGCTTCTTCCCACGCAGTATCAGCCGGAAGAATCAGCGTCGCAATTTGCCCCGCTCCTGAGCGCGCAGCGTGAACCGCGCGCGCGGCGTCGGCACCGGCCGTGCGCGAACTCGATGACGAATGTACCCAGTGGGAGACCGGCCTCGCGAAACCGATCACGTCTGATGACAGCGGCGCGTCATAACGGGCATGGGTCGCTGCATGGTCGCCGACGATATTGACGATCGGAGTCGACGCCTTACGCGCGTTGTGCAAGTTTGCCAGGCCATTTGCAAGACCGGGACCGAGATGCAGAAGCGTGCACGCCGGTTTTCCGGCCATGCGGCCGTATCCATCCGCAGCGCCTGTCACCACGCCCTCGTACAGACCAAGTACAGGATGCATGCCCTCCACTGCGTCGAGAGCTGCCACGAAGTGCATCTCAGAAGTGCCAGGATTAGCAAAGCAAACATCCACTCCGCTGGCAATGAGCGAACGCAAAAGACTTTCAGCACCATTCATATCTACTTACCCCTTGATTATCCTCGGATCTGACGGCCTACGCTGGGCGACGAAAGTGTCGCGGCGTAGTCATGGCCGGATCGTATCGACCGGGGTAAGATATAAAAATATAGTCCTACTACAATCATCTTTGTATCATGCGCAAGAATCTGGAAAACGGCGTCTTCCACGCGATGAACGCCTTTATTCGCGTGGTGCATTCCGGAAGCTTTACGGCGGCTGCAGCGCAACTGGATGTTACGACGCCGCAAATCTCGCGACTGGTTACCGAACTCGAATCGCGGCTTCAGACCAAGCTCCTGCAACGCACTACTCGCAAGCTGGTGCTTACCAGTGCGGGTGAAAAGTACTTCAAACAGGCAGAGCTGATCATGGAACTCCTGGCCGAGGCCGAGCAGATGGCTGCGGGCGCTGCGGCTCAGCCGGCGGGGCGCCTGCGCGTTCTATGCATGGCAAGCTTCGGAAATCGATATGTTGTACCGTTGGTGACGAAGTACTCCGCGCGACACCCGCTGGTGTCGATTGAATACAGTACTTCGCAGTACATGCCGGACCTGCTCTCGGAAGGTATCGACGTTAGCGTCTATCTTTCCCAGCATCTGCCCGACTCGGGCTTGATCGCCCAGCGCCTCGGCACGATCTCTGCGGTCCTGTGCGCCTCTCCAAAGTATCTGGCGACTCATGGGGTGCCCGAACATCCGCGAGACCTCGTCAATCACGCGTGCCTGCGCCTGGTCAATCCATCGCTCACCACTCACTGGAAGCTTATCAATGGAAGCGAATCATTCACCATTGATCCTGTTGGACCGATTATTGGTGATCTCCCAGAGCCCGTTGTTCACGCTGCCATTCACGGCCTCGGGATCGCTTTGCTCATGAGCCACAACATCGTGGATGCGCTGCGCAGAGGCACATTGGTACACGTTCTTCCTCAGTGGAAATCGCCTGAGATTGGAATCTATCTACTCTTTCCATCGAGAAAGTTCGTCGACGCAAAGACCCGGGAGTGGGCAGAACTTCTGAAAACCGAAATTCCGATCCTGCTTGAAAAGGATGCCGAACATATGAGCCAGGTGATGCAGTCAAACGGAACCCGTACTCAGTAATTTTTCTCCGACGTTCTATTTTTCTGGAGAACTTCTCCACAGAATTGCGATTTCGCTCTCTATTTCTCCGAGAGTCGCTCACACAAGGCACCAACCCAGACCCGTGCCGCCTTACTGAGGCACAGAGAAAAAAGCGATCCACACCCGGATCGCTTTTTTCATGCCGGATGAGCCGTTATGCCACGACAATGCGGCGGGGATCAGCGAGGGCAAGCGCCTCTGCACGATCCGCGCTGGGCGGGTAGATCCACTCCGTATTGATCTTGGTCTTCAGGGCTTTGGCTTCGGCGCCAACCAGTTTGACCTCACGTTCCCAGCCCTCGGTGTACACCGCTCCCCATGGGCCCAGGTCCAGGCACGTCACGTACTTGGGCTGGCTATACGGAATCGATGGCTCGCCAAGCAGATCGGCCGCTACGTTGTGGCCGGCGGAGCGACCCAGATTCATGGCGTGCTGGCAGGACATCTTCGCGTAATTGCCGTCGTCGTCCGTGGCGGCATAGGCGCAGTCGCCGGTGGCAAACACCCCGTCCAGGCCCTTGACCTTCAGGTTGCGGTCCACGTGCAGGCGACCGAAGTTGTCGCGTTCGGCGGGGATTTGCTGAGTCAGTTCGCTGGCTCGCGCTCCGGCGGTCCAGATCACCGTGCCGGCATCGATGCGTTCGCCGTTTTCCAGCGTGACGCCCGTGGCGTCGACAGCCGCAACACTCGAGCCCAACTTCCACGTCACGCCCAGTTCGGTCAACGCCTCAATGATTACCGGACGCGGACCGGGGCCCAGATCGGGACCGACTTCGGCGTTGCGCTCGACCATGATTACCGTGACCGCCTCATCCGCGCCCAAGACTTCACGCAGACGCGCGGGCATTTCCGCCGCGGTCTCGATTCCCGTGAAACCGGCCCCAGCCACCACGACCGTATTGCGAGCCACGCTGGCCGGACGCTCGGCCAGACTGTGCAAGTGGGTTTCAAGCACAGCCGCGTCGGCGATCTGATCGACGTTGAAGGCATGTTCTTTCAGGCCGGAAATGGGCGGGCAGAATAGACGGCTGCCGGCGGCTAGCACGAGGCGGTCATAACGGATGGTGTGATGCGAAGTGTCGGCCCCCACGCCGATGACGTTGACCTCTTGCCTGGCAACGTCGATGTTCTGCACTTTGCCCTGAACGAACTGGACGCCGACGGCTTTGAAAATCTCTTGCAGCGGCGCCTTCATTCCCAGCGGATTTTGCTCATACAGACGCGGGCGGACATGAAGTTCAGGCTCGGGCGCGACCAGCGTGATCTCTACGTCGGTACGTCCGACCTGATCGAGCAAGCGGGCCGAAGCCAGCGCGCTCCACATACCGGCGAAGCCGGCTCCAATAACAAGAATGCGTTGCGACATCTGTCGTGCTCCTGAGAAGAGTCTGCGGTGCGGGTGACCGAGAACCCGCATGGCACAAAGGTCCCAGCCATCAGGACGACATGTTCATTACCATGCCGTTAACTTAGACTATATCAGTCGCAGTTAAGGCATGCAACTGCCCGTGATCGGCTTGCCAGGGCTTCCGCGCGAAGCCCCTTACAAATAGAGAGCAGACGATCCCGCTCTCACTGAACAGGTACAAAAATGTCTTTCACCTCAATTACATCAAATTTTAGGTGAATAACCTTCAGATGCCGTTCAAACGTCCGCGAAATTCCCCCCCGGAGCCTGTCGGCAATTCGGCCTGGACGACAGTCGCATAAGACTCCGCGAGCCGGCAATGACGGACCCACTTTGCGTTGATCCTCTCCGGTTCGGGTCAGCTAGAAATATCGGGTTCCGTGAAGGTTGAGCGCCGGATAGCCTGCTTCGTCTATCAAACACAAAGTTCGTCTGGTGCACGACCGCGTTACGCCGGATCACTAGAGTGTCGTTGTGCAATGCATCGGGATCGGGATACAGCCATGAAAAGCGTGCTAACGAGATTCATCGCCTCCACCAGCGGGAGCACCCCGCCATCGGACGGCGTTCAGGAGAATCAGGACGCAGTCCGAAACAGAGTGAAAGACCGTTCCATGTCCGGGCCGCTGGCAAGTCTCTCCGGTCTTCGCAATCTGCCGACAGGTAATACGAAGACGGCTAATCGAACCAGGCTGGTGGGTGCAGACCAGGCGACGCAAAGTCCGAACCTGCCGGTGGAGTTGCTTCGTGAAATCGTCGAGAACGGTGACTCCGCAACACGAGACGCGATACGCTTTGCCAACCGTCGACTCAATGATATTGCCGAGGTTTATACCGACAGCCGCAGAATCACAGACCGCGAGCACCTCAGAAACGTTCGGGATGCGATGAACAATGGGCGTTATCCGCATACCACACACCTCGATGCGAGTGGCCTGGATATTCAGCCACCGGTGTGGACCAAGCTCAAGCCGTTTTCCAAACTTGGGACGCTACCGGCGTT
Source organism: Paraburkholderia sp. Ac-20342 (assembly GCF_017104985.1). Classification (NCBI taxonomy): domain Bacteria; kingdom Pseudomonadati; phylum Pseudomonadota; class Betaproteobacteria; order Burkholderiales; family Burkholderiaceae; genus Paraburkholderia; species Paraburkholderia sp. Ac-20342. The sequence continues at coordinate 51,346 of NZ_JAAGPQ010000042.1, forward strand.
CGGCATGGCCGAGAAGCTCGACGTGCAGGAAAATTCTGCTCTCGGCAGTATCGGGCTCAGGCAACTGTTGGGCAAGGGTAAAAAGATTCGCGAACTGAATGCATCCGGCACTCGCTCAGGCGACGCTGGAGCAATGAAGATTGCGAAGCTCCCTCTGTTGCAGAAGCTGATGTTTTGCAACGAAAACCTTACCCTGACCGGCGTAAAAGCGCTCGCTGCCGCCCCACAGCTGGTGGAACTCGATCTTAGCGATAGTCACGGTATCGATGACGACTGCGCGGCAGCGCTGGCCGAGAATAAGAATCTGCGAGAGTTGCTGTTGAACGGTTGCAGCATCAGTAATCTCGGCGTACAGGAACTGATGAAGAACCGTGCATTGCGAAAACTCGGCCTTGCGGAGAGCGAGCTCGACGAAAATGGATTTGCCATGCTGGCGGAGCATCCCTCGCTGGAGGAGCTTGATGTCAGCAATTCGCTGGAATCCAGCGACGCCTGTGCGATCGCGCTATCGCTCAACCCACGACTGAAAGTACTGGCGATGAGTCACGCGAATATTCAGGCCGACGGCGCCATCGCGCTGTCAGGAATGTCGGGGCTGAGCAAGGTCACCCTTTCGTCCAATATGATCGACGATCGTGGAGCACGTGCGCTGGCAGCGAACACGCAACTTCGCTACATCGATCTGCGGAACAATCCGAAAATCAGCGAGAAGGCGAAGCGCGAGATTAATGAGCAAGCCGAGACATCGGGGCGGACGATTCTGTTCTGAGTGTGGGCTGGTTCTGGTTGCGACAGGCACGATTAGAGATTTACCGTGTGCGTGTGATAAACACGGCCGCGCAGCACGACACCCTGCCAATGAATTGCTCAAAGGACGGCGCGGTGTCGCGCACCTCCGGCATCACGATGAGACACGGCCGGAATCCGCAAAAAAACTCCGCCGGATTCCGGCCCAACACTTTGACTTCAAGGTGAAGTTATTGGCCAAATCGATGCCCTTCCGCGCGTCAATATGACGCTGGTGGGACTAGCGCTGAGAGCAATAGCGATGCCTTGACCCGCCGAACCCCAGGCTGATGAGTTCGGCAAAAGGCCCATTCAACTAGACATGCTTGCAAAACCAGTCGATCTGCCTGGCAACGCTGCTTTCGAAGTGTTGCCCATCGTACATGTCGTAGTGGCCGGCAGTTTGCTCGACGTGAAGCTGCTTCGTGGTCGCCGCAACTGCGTCAAAAAGCTCGATACCGTGATTCGGCGGATTCACACCATCTTCGCCGGCGATAACAACTAGCACCGGACATGTAACGCGCACGGCATAGTCCTTTGGCTTGTAGTTCAATATCTCACGAACGGTCAGGAAGGGAATCTTGATATCCATTGCTGGATAGTTCTTCCGGTTCTCCTCGAAAAATGTTTTCGATTGCGGGTCTGTGAGTACTTTCGTAATCGGGACAAACATTTCCCTGCCGGTGCTCTGTTTCTTCTCGTGCATCCGTTCGAGCGTCGCAACGAATGCCTGCTTTTCGGCTTCGGTCATATTGCGAGTCGTCGCTTGTTCGCCGTCAGCAAAGCCAAGCTGACTAACAACGGCCTTGATGGACGGATCACTTGCGGCTGCGGCAAGCACATGGCCGCCGCCGAGCGACGTCCCCCACAGCCCGACGCGCTCGGCGTCGACATAAGGCAGTTCCCTGACAAACGCGATAACAGTACGGATATCCTCAATCTGCATCGCCGGGATAAGCCGGCCCTGTTCTCCCCCACTCGCGCCAAAGCCGCGATAGTCGAACGTAACAGCCGCATAGCCGGCGCGGGCAAAAGCTTCGGCAAATTTTGGAAGCAGCAACTCCTGGATGCCGCAAAACCCATGACACAAGATGACGACGGGTGCGGGAGTCTGCGTGTCGGGCCGACGTACGGTCACTGCAATGTCGTTAGCCGCTCGATATGAAGTAGTTTCCATATAACCTGGAAGTAGATAATGAAATAGACCAAAGCCGGAATCGTTCATGTCCGTCATGTGCGATCACATGCGAATTTCGCATTGTCGCACGTTGCCGATATAACAGCATTGACGATGACCAGATCACATTCCGCACATGTCATTTCGTGGCGGTTTTCGGGCAATTGAAATAGGAAACATGCACGCACGGTCGTCGACAAACGTGACGTCTATAAAGCCGGAGCATTCGAGTTATTCGCGGGTTAGAGCATGCGTACGGAAAGTACTCCATTCAGCATCGATCGCCGATGAAAGAAGTAATACCGGTTGCGGCATCAGGTAGACCGGCCCCTGATCTGTGCGGCGCTTGACCCTGAGCATGCCCCCAACGAGCAACGGCACATCGCCGTTTCGAACGTCTGGCTCAAGGATGGAAACCTCTCCCTGGCAAAGTCCGACATGCGTCGTCCCTGGCCAGCAGTGCGGTCCCGCGCATCAATGCTCATGTCCGAATCCGACCAGAATACGCACGCCTTTGCTTTAAAGTTCAGGCATGCGCCTCGGCCCAGACACCTGCTACCAGACGATGCTCTCGCGAGACCGCCGTTTCGGCGGCTGGTTGACACGATCACGCGACGATGCACAGTTTGTCTCGTTGCAACCACGTACGAAACCGGCCGCGACCCAAGCATCGCACGCGCGTACTCGTGCCGGATTGCCTGCGAATCAGAATCCCTTTGCAACAAGAGCAACACCAACCGCAAGCCACTGTATGCCAGCCACAACCACACTCGCCCGCAGCAGCCCGACCGCGCCTTGCACCCGCTCTCCCAGCAAACGGCCTGCCTTCGCCGGAGCGATCCAGCCAAGTTCCAGCATGGCGTGATCCAATCCGCTCAGGATCGCGTCGAGGTCCGCGTCCGGCACCGCGGTTTGCTCTGCCAACGCCGCGAACAACCGGCGGTCGATCCCGATACGTATCGCGTACCACAGCGCCGCGATCCCCGACCCCGTGCTGACAACGGCCAGCAGCACGCGCACCGTCGCCGCCGGCGGCCATCCCGATGCGACCCACCAGCCCGCACCCGCCGCGCACAGCGCCGCCGCGACCGCCCACACGCCCGCATCGAGCGCGCCACGCGCGGCGGCAATCCGGAACGCCGAGGACAGGTCGCGCATCACGCCGCCCCCATCGCGCGCCGGAGATCGATCCAGTCCTGCAGCACGGCCACCCCGTCGTCCGACCATACGGCATGCGAATGAACGGCGCGCACCGCCACCAGCGCGTCGCGAGCATCGTGCAAACCGCGCCGCAGCGCGAGCCATGCAGCCGCGCACAGCACACTGCGGCCATAGCCGAGCGCGCAGCAGACAAGCACGTCGCGGCCTTCGCCATGCAGCCTTTCGAGCGCCGCGACTGCCTGCTGCAATTGCCGCGCGGTCGGGGCGACGAGATCGAGTTGCGGCGCGGCCGCATACGCGAGCGATGCGTCGGCCGCGACCCAGCCCGGCATCTCGGCCGTCAAATCGACGAGTCCTGTCAAGCCGCGCCGCCGCGCCTCGCGCGTCGTCGGCGTTCGGCCGATCGACACACGCTCGTCGATCCGCACCGGGGCCGGTTGCCGGAATGTCCACAGCCGCGAATTGACGAACGCGCCGGCAATCGTCGGCGCCAGCAGCCAGCGGATGAAAACCGGGAAACGCCCCCGCGCGTCCTTCTGGAACGCACCCGGCGCGCCGCGCCAATAAATCCATGCGACACAGGCGAGCGCCAGCGCAACCCACCCCGCGACCAAGGCCCAGCCCGGCGCACGCGGCACACAGACCATCGCAATCACAGCGACGAGGATTGCCGCAAGCGCATAGCGGCGCGCGAGCTTGCGGCTCGCCCTGTGCCGCCGGACCTCGGCCTCGGGCAGCCGGCCTGCGGCATCGCGCAGAGGAAACAGGAACAGCGCGAGGCAGCCGACGGCCGCACCGGTCGGCACGTCGATCGCGTGATGCTGATAGGTCGTCAGCACCGACACGCCGATCGCCAGGAACCACAGATGTAGCGCGCAACGCGCAAGCCTGCCGCGCAGATGCCTGGCGTAGACGGCCCACAGCACGACAAGCAGACCGATATGCAACGACGGCGCCTGGTTGTACGGCTTGTCGAAGCCCATCAGCAGCGTGAACAGCGCGCCGGCCAGGCCGCCCGCGTCGGGCCGCTCGAAACCGAAGCGCAACGGCCACGCGATAAAGCACGCGACGGAGATCAGTTGCACGGTCAGCAGCCGCTTGACGTGATCGAACAGATCGTCGCGGCGTGTCCAGAAGAAGAACGACAGCGCATACAGCAGGTCGATCGACCAGTACGGCACGATCGTCCAGGGTACGAATGGAATCGCGTGTTCCCAGCCGAACGCGAAGGTCGGCACCGACGCGCGGCGCGCGGCCAGCCAGTTCGCGAAACCGTACGTGGAAAAGAACACCGCGCCCATCGCCGCCAGCCAGCCGAGGCGCAACGCGAATGACGCGTCGCGCGGGCGGCTGGCTTGCGCGACGAGACCGCTTGCGTCGCCGCCGAGTTCGCTCATGATGCACTCATGGCGCATCGACCCGCTGCGCGAGGCTCACCGTGAAAATGCCCATCGCGTCGATTCGCTGGTCGAGCTTGCGGAAGCCCGCACGCGCGACCAGTTCGTCCATCTCGGCCTGCGAGCGGCGGCGCATGACCCACGTCGCCTCGCCACGGTGATTGTTCAATACGCGCGCGATGAATTCGAGCTGCGGATGCCACGGCTGCCCCGTATAGACGAGATAGCCGCCTGGCGGCACGGCCCGCGCCAGCCCGCGCAGCGAGCGCTCGATCATCTCGTTCGCGCCGAACAGCTCGTAGAGGCCCGACACGATCGCTAGCGTCGGGCGCGGCTCGAGCGCCGCGAGCGATGCCTCGTCGAATGCGTCGCCCGGTTCGAAACGCGCGATCGGAGCGAGGCCGCGCTGCGCGATCAGCGCGCGGCCGGCCTCGACATTCGGCGGACTGTAGTCGCGCAGCAGAATGCCGTCGGGCAGCGCGCCGTCACGTTCGGCGGCCATGGCGATCGCATCGAGCACATAACGCCCGTGTCCGGCCGCGATGTCGACGATCCGTACCGGCGTGCCATTGCCGCGTAGGCGGCCGATCGCCGCGCCGATCAGTTCCTGCAGATGCACCTTGCGCTGCCGGATACCGGCCCAGCCCGGCGAATCGAGGTACGTGCGGTCGATCAGCGCGCCGACGCCGAGCCGCCCTTGCGCGCGGTTGCGATACACGTAGTCGAGCGTCGAGCCCGAATCGAAACCGAGCCGCAGACCGAGCGCGATGCCGTCCGACAACGCGCCGCCGACCTTCAGCCCCATGCGCGTGATGGCCCAGTACGCGCGGGAGAGCGGATTCGCGGGCGGCTGGCCGAGCGCCACGTATTCGTCGTGGAATGCGCCGCGCCGGTCGGCGTCGGCGAGCGACACGCGCGGGCCCGGCGCATCGAACTCGCGCAACATGAACGCGCGTAGCGGCGAGAGCGCCTGCGCGCGATCGCGCTCGCCGAGCGTGTCGTGATAGAAGCCCGGCAGCACGATGCGTTCTTTGCACGCCGAGCCGAGCCGCTCGAAGAAACGGTCCTGCGGATCGCGATGCACGACCCAGTCGGCGCCGGAAATCAGCAGTTGCGTCGGCACGGTGATCGCCGCTGCATCGGCGACGATCCGCTTCGCGGTGTCGTGCAGATCGAGCAGCATGTTGACCGCGATCGGCCGCGTAATCAGCGGATCGGCCGTATAGCTCGCGATCCGCTCAGGATCGTGCGTGAGGAATTTCGGCTTCACGTAGCTGTTCACGTAGAACAGTCCGCGCAGCCTGTACATCAGCCGCAGACCCGGCCGTGCGAACGGCACGTAAAGCTTGATGCGAAACGCCGGCGACGCGACAGCGAGGCAGCGGATCGGCGGTGCATAGTCGTGCACCCATGTGGCCGCGAGCACGGCGCCGACGCTCTGGCCGATCACGGCCATGTCCTCGACGGCAATGCCGTACGTGTCGCGGATATGCTCGACAAACGCTTGCAGGTCGCGCACCGACGCGGCCGCGCTCGGGCTGTAGCCGCGCGCGCCGGGCGAGCGGCCGTGACCGCGTGCATCCCAGGCAAAAAAGGCGAAATCCGCCAGATCGAGTTCGTCGACGAGATGCGCGACGCGCGCCGAATGTTCGTGGCCGCGGTGCAGCAGGACGATTGCGCCGCGACAGCGCGGGCCCGTTGCGGGCCAGTGACGATAGAACAGCGTCGTGCCGTCATGAGTGGTGAAGTTGGCCTCGCGGGCAGTACGTGCGCTCATCCGCTCTCTCGTTTCGTTATTCGAATCATGTCGCGCCCCCGTTCCGGTGTCCGCGACGTCAGCCACTCAGTCGGCCGCCCACTTCGACAACCCCCGCCCGTACGCGCCGCACCGCCGTTGCGATCGACAGCACGATCAGCAGACGCCACAGCCACGCACCGACGACACCGATCGGCAAACCGACACCGAACCACAGTGCGAACGCGCCGAGCGCGAGCGCGCGGTCGCTCTTGCCGAACGGACCGTCATAGCGGCGGCTCGCGCCAACGAGCGGACCGGCGAGCCCCGCGCTTTCGACGATGACCGCCGTCAGCGCGAATAACCAGACGTCCGCGGGCGCGAATGCCGGGATCGCGAGAAAAGGCAGCACGAGCGCGACGTCGGACACGATATCGCCGAGTTCGTTAAGGTACGCACCGAGCGTGCTCTTCTGCCCGTGCTCGCGAGCGAGCATCCCGTCAATCGCATTGAGCGCCATGCGCGCGAACAGCCATAGCGGAATCAGCAGGAACAGCGCGCGGGCGAAGACGCCGAGCCCGGCAATCGCCCCGACTACAATCGAGCCGCCGGCCGCGAACAGCGTGACCTGATTGGCGGTGACGCCCCGTTCGGCGAGCGAGTCCGCGAACGGACGCAGACAGTTCTGGAATTTGGGCTTGAGTGCGTAAAGGCTCATTGGTTTTAATTCGCGGCTTTAATTGGCACGACATAATCGGAATCTGGCGCTTTTCGCGGAAACACCCGATAATCCGCTGGCCCGACCGCGTGATTCATTCGAACTGCAAACAAGCATTCATGCGCTGATGCAATGAGCCCTTATCATGCCATCGACCCGTGCATTCGCCAATCCGCCCTATGCGCGAGTCGATTCGAATCATTTTCGCAGAGCCGCGACAGGCCGCCACTCATTTGAAGAAAATTAAACCCCCGCCATTTCCCCTATTGCGCCGCATCGGCATGCCGGGATGCCGCCGGCCGCGTGGAGACCGCGGCTCCGGCCACGCACATGAACAGGGGATGCGCCGCCTATGAACATCCTGAACGTGTGGCAGCGCGATTTCCTGCTGACCCTCGTGCGACTCGTCGCAGGTGCCTATCCGGTCTGGTATCAGGCACCGCCGTCGCCAACCCAGACGATCTATTTCTCGAACCATACGAGCCACATCGATACGCTTGCGATCCTCGCCGCGCTGCCGCACGAGGTGCGCGCCGTCGTGCGGCCGGTCGCCGCGCGCGACTACTGGGACAGCGGTACGCTCAAGCGCCACATCGCGCAGAAGCTGCTGAACGTCGTGCTGATCGACCGTCACCGCGAATCGGGCGGCGACCCGCTCGATCCTGTACGCGACGCGCTCGCACAGGGGCACTCGATCATCATCTTCCCCGAGGGCACCCGCAGTGCCGACGCACTGCCGCAGCCGTTCAGGAGCGGACTGTTCCATCTCGCGAGGCAATTCCCGCATGTGGCACTTGCGCCCGTCTATCTCGAGAACCTGCAGCGCATCATGCCGAAAGGCGCGATCTGGCCTGTACCGCTGATCTGCAAGGTGCATTTTGGCGCCCGCGAGGCGCTAGCCGCTGAGGAAGACAAGGCCTCCTTCCTCGCCCGCATGCGCGACGCGATCGTCGCGCTCGCGCCGCATCGGCCGGCCGGCTGAGCGCCCTTCTCCTCTTCATCCGGACTTTGAGCATGCGAACACTTTTCTGGGAACTGGTCGCGGGCGTGACAGGGCTGCTCGCCATCGCGACCTTGATCGGCGCGATACTCGGCGCGCGCGCCGGCGGCACGAGCGACACTATCGTCAACCTCAATCAGCGCATCCGCGCATGGTGGGCGATGATCGCGGTGATGGTGGTCGCGATCGGCCTCGGCAACAACGTCACCTACTTCGTGTTCGCGCTGCTGTCATACCTGACGCTGCGCGAATTCATCACGCTCACGCCGACGACCGCGAGCGACCACACGACGCTGTGCATCGCGTTCTTCGTCGCGATCCCGGTGCAGTATCTGCTGCTCGCGATCAACTGGTATGGGATGTATTCGATTTTCGTGCCGGTGCATCTGTTCTTCGCGATGTCGCTCGTCTCGGCGCTCACGCAGGACACGAGCGAATTCCTGAGCCGCAACGCGAAGATCAACTGGGCGCTAATGGTTTGCGTGTACGGCCTGAGCCACGCGCCCGCCGTGCTGATCCTCGACATTCCGCATTACGCGGGAGAGAACGCGCTGCTGCTGTTCTACTTCCTGCTCGTCGTGCAGATCAGCGACGTGCTGCAATACGTGGTCGGCAAGCTGTTCGGACGGCGCAAGATCGCACCACAGCTGTCGCCCTCGAAGACGGTCGAAGGCTTCATCGGCGGCGGCCTGCTCGCCACGCTGTGCGGCGCGGTGCTGTATCGCGTGACGCCGTTCAGCTTCGGCGCGGCGTTCGGCATCTCGCTCGCGATCGTGATCTCGGGCTTCGTCGGCGGGCTCGTGCTGTCGGCCGTCAAGCGCTCGCTCGGCACGAAGGACTGGGGCTCGATGATCGCCGGCCACGGCGGTATGCTCGATCGCGTCGATTCGATCTGCTTCGCCGCGCCGGTGTTCTTTCATCTCGTACGCTATGCCTACGCGTGACAGGCTGGGCAAGGCACTTTACCCGGCTTCCCGGAACGTCCGCCCGATGACCTCGCGTTACCCGGCCGAATGGCAGCGCTGGAAATAATCGCCGAGGCGGGAACGGTTCCGCTCCCGCCTCGACGCGGCAGTTGCACTGCGCGCAGCGGACGCGGCCTACCACCCCGCGCGTTTGAACAGACCCAGTTGGTCGACCCGAAACAGCCGCGCCGGCCGCTGGTTGCCGAGCTGGTAATCGTCGGTCGCGATCAGCACGCCCGCGTCGTCGACCGCTTCGCCGGGCTGCACGTCGCCGACCTTGATCCCGAGTCGCGAACGGAATGTCGCCCGCGTTACCGTCTCGCCGAACACCGCTTCGTAGGTATGCTGCAGCTGGGTCAGCGTGAATTTCTCCGGCAACAGCCAGCATGGCAGCGTCGAATAGCTCGACTTGTTGCGCACGCGCAGCACGGCGGCGCGGATCTGCTCCGCATGGTCGAAGGCCAGCGCGGGAAGCCGGTCCACCGGATAGAGCCCGAACACGCCCGATTCAGCCCCCGTCAGACTCTCCAGCGGCACGAGCGCGACGTAGCTGATCGCGACCGACCACCCGCGCGGGTCCCGTCCCGGGCCGGCGAACGTCTGAAGCTGCTCGATGTAGCGCGGTTCAAGCTGCGTTTTCTCGCGCAGCATGCGATACACCGCGTCTTCGAGCGAACCGTCCTCGTTCGTGTGGATATAGCCGCCCGGCAGCGCCAACGCCCCGCGGCACGGTTGCTGGCGGCGCTCGTGCAGCGCCACCAGCAATCCCTCTTCCGACAACGTCAGCAGCACCACATCGACGCTCACGTCCGGTTTTTCGTAGCCCTTTTTCATGCCCTACCCCTTGCCCTGTCCAACCTGAAAAAAGTTTAGCAAACATAGTTGCAGAAAGCGACTATGTCGGTCTATGTCTATACTTCGCAGCAAGTTAGTCGCACTTTCCAACTATGTAAGAGGCAGCGATGTTGAACATCACCGCGGTGACCACGATGCAGCACGACGCCGAGTCGTCGCTGAAGGCGCGTAATCCGGTCGGCCTGAAAGTTCTGAAATTCCCGGGCGGAGAAATGCATGTCACGGTCCAGACCGGCGTGCCGGCCGGGCAGCTCGAACTCAACGCGCATCTTCCGGATGCCGCCGCCGTCATGACGCTGCTGATGACCACCGACGCGCTGCGCCGGGCCTATCCGGACACGCCGCTCGATCTGCACCTGCCCTACGTGCCGTACGCGCGCCAGGATCGCGTGGCGAATCCCGGTGAATCGCTCAGCGCCAAGGTGTTCTGCGACCTGATCAACGCCCAGCACTATCGCCGGGTCGTCATCCAGGACCCGCACAGCGACGTGACGGCCGCGCTGCTGGACCGTGTCGTGATCGACGATCCGTTGCCGGCCCTGCGCCGTGTCGTCGAACAGGTTCTCAGGAGTCGTTCGAGCCTCGCGCTGGTCGCGCCAGACGCGGGTGCCCGCAAGCGCGTGCTGAAGCTGGCTTCACAACTCAATTCGCAGCTCGACCCGCAACTCGACCTGCCCGTCGTGTTCGCCGACAAGGTCCGCGACACCCGCACGGGCGCCATCACCGGAACCGCGATTCAGGGCGACCTGCCCGAATGCGCGCTGCTGGTGATCGACGACATCTGCGACGGCGGCCGCACCTTCACCGAACTTGCGCAGGCGCTCGATGCAAAGCAGGCCCGCAGTGCCGCGCGCAACCCGCTGTACCTGTACGTGACGCACGGCATCTTCAGCAAGGGCCTCGACGCGCTGCTGGAGCACTACGCCGCCGTCTTCACTCGCAATAACTGGACGGACGACGCCCGCGCCGTCCTGGCCTGAACCCGCACGCCATCACCCCGACCGGAGAACGATCATGAACGGACTGATTCCCTTCAATCTCGCCGACTTCTACAAGACGGGCCATCCGTCGATGTACCCGGCAGCCACGACGAAGCTCGTCGCGAACTTCACGCCGCGCTCGGCGAAGTACGCCCCCGTGCTCGAACAGTTCTACGACAACAAGGTGGTGTGGTTCGGTCTCCAGGGCTTCATCAAGGAGTTCTTTCTCGGCGTGTTCCAGCGCGAGTTCTTCGAGGCGCCGAAGGACGCGGCCATTCGCCGGTACAAGCGCCGCATGGACACCGCGCTCGGCCAGGATGCGGTGCCGGTCGAGCGCCTCGGCGCGCTGCACGATCTCGGCTATCTGCCGCTCGAACTGCGCGCGCTGCCCGAGGGCGTGCGCGTGAACATCAAGGTGCCGCCGGTGATCTTCGTCAACACGCATCCGGCGTTTCCGTGGGTCTCGACTTACTTCGAGACGCTGTTCAGTGCCGAGATCTGGAAACCGTCGACAGTCGCGACCATCGCCTTCGAATTCCGCAAGCTGCTGAGCCACTTCGCGAAGCTGACCGGAGCGCCGGAAGACTTCGTGGACTGGCAGGGCCACGACTTCTCGATGCGCGGCATGAGCGGCGTGCACGACGCCATGCGCTGCGGCGTCGGCCACCTGCTGTCGTTCACGGGCACCGACACGATCCCGGCCATCGACTATGCCGAAGACTACTACGGCGCCGACGCGGACAAGGAGCTGGTGGGCGGTTCGATCCCGGCTTCCGAGCACAGCGTCATGACGCTGCGGATTCTGGCCACGCTCAAGCGCCTGCAACGCGATCCGGCACATGCCGGACTCGACGAAAAAGCGCTGCGCCCGTTGGCCGAACGCGAGGTCATCCGCGAATTCGTCACACAGGACTATCCGGCCGGCATGGTCTCGCTGGTGAGCGATTCGTTCGACTACTGGAACGTCATGACGGTTATCGCGAAGGAGCTGAAGGAAGCGATTCTCGCCCGCCAACCGAATGCGCTCGGCCAGAGCCGCGTGGTGTTTCGCCCGGACTCCGGCGATCCGGTGCGGATCCTGGCAGGCTATCGCGACAACGAACTCGCGCGCGATGCCGACGGCGCATTCCGCAAAGCCGGCGACCGTTACATCGTGGCGGCCAACGGTCTGCACATCACGGAAGCCGAGCGCAAGGGATCGGTCGAATGCCTGTGGGACATCTACGGCGGCACGTCGACGCACAGCGGCTACCGGATGCTCAACGACAAGGTCGGCCTGATCTACGGCGACTCGATCTCGCTGACGCGCGCCTGGGACATTCTGACCCGCCTGGCCGAGAAGGGCTTCGCGTCGAGCAACGTGGTATTCGGCATCGGCTCCTACACCTACAATATGCTGTCGCGAGACACGTTCGGCTGGGCCATGAAAGCGATCTACGCCGAAGTCGGCGACGAACAGGTCGACATCTACAAGGACCCGGCCACCGACGACGGCACGAAGAAGTCGGCTCGCGGCCTGTTGCGCGTCGAGAAGGAAGGCTACGACTACGTGCTGTACGAACAGCAGACGCCCGAGCAGTTCGCCACCGGCGCGCTGACACCGGTCTTCCGGAACGGGCAACTGCTGGTGACGACCACGCTCGCCGACATCCGCGCGCGTCTCAAGGCGTCATGGACATGCGCGGAAGCGGCAGACGCGGCAGCGTAACCGTGTGACCATCTGGCGCCCGCTCTCACGGCGGGCGCCAATAGATGCGCGGGCAAAAACTGCGCAGACGGCGTCATGACGGATAGGTGTCCAACACCCTCGAACACCCGGCTCGCAGCATTGACGAGTTCATTTCAGCGCGTGTCCGGAGATGCAGAGGCAAATCCCGTTTTCCTTTAAATCTTGTATGGGACACGTACGCCAGGTTCGTCAGCAGGAAAATCCTTGGTATTGCGAGAAACCAGCAGCATTACATTCACCTGGGCCGAGGCCCATACAATTGCATCGGGCAGTCGAATCCGCCTCTGTTTACGAATCTCGACCGCCCGATTTGCGATGGCTGCGTCGAGCGCAATGACATCGAACGAGCCAAGCCATGCACGAATAGCCGCTTCATCGTCCGGTGTTGCACCAACCAGGACTTCCATCCAGGTGATCGTGCTAATCGCACGATACTCATAGCGCGCGAGTTCTTTCTTCGCCACACCTACGCCGTTGAGGTAGTCGATCAGAACGTTTGTGTCGAAAAGTGCCCTTACCATTCTGAGCGCAGTTCCTGCTGGTATTCCAGACCATCGACTTTCCTGCTTTTCCACAGACCAAAAACGTCAGCCCCGACAGCGCGCTTGTGCTGCGTGATATAGGCCTCAATCGCGTCGCGAATGACGGCGGCGCGAGGACGTTGCTCAGCGGCCACAAGCACCGCTAACTCTTCGACCTGCGCATCGGGCAAGTCAATCAGGATTCGGCTCATTACCCCCCCGATTATTGATATACATATCATATATCAATTGAGCCTTCGCAGCAAGCGGCTTTCGCGGCTACCGAACCTCTCACCGGCACAGCAATGCCGAACACGCCGACGTACGCGGCCGCGTAAAACACAGCCACGCCCTGCCGGCAAAATTGCCCTAATCGTTGACCGACAGCACCAGTGTCGGCGCCGGAATGTCCTTGGGCGCGATTTCCTCGTTGAGCGGCACGACGGCCGTGCCGATCGCGAAGAACTCGATCACATGGCTTTCCCAACGATACGACTTCTCCTGCACGATCGTGCCGACAACGCCTTCGGCCTTCGCGTCCTGCGCTTCCTTCTGCATACGCTCGATGGCGAGTTCGCGCGCGCTGTAAAGCGCCTGGGTGAACTGTTCGAGTTCGACGTTGCGCCCGGCCTGGCGGAACGCCTGCAATACGCCCCGGTGCGCGACGTGATACACGCACGAGCCCATGACCATCTCGACCGGGCGATAGCCTGCGCCGAGCAGCGTATAGAAGTCCTGGCCGGACAGATCGGACGTGAACGGCCCGCCGTCGTGCGCCTTGAAGCCCTTCGTGTCGTGGTTATGAACCACGCCCGTGCCGATCGCGATGAATTCGAGAAGATTTTCGTCCCATTCGACATGCTTGATTTCGAGCCGCACGCCGACAATACCGTCCGCGTCCATCTCGCGCGCTTCCTCGCGCATGCGCGACATCGCGAGCTCGCGGGCGTGGTACATCGCCTGCGACAGGACCGTCATTTCCTGGTTCTGATTCCACGACGAATACTGGATGCCGACGTGGTAGATGCAGCTACCGACACACAGGCCGATAGGCTCGAAACCCGCCTTGCGCACGAGAAGAAATTCGTTGACCGAAAGATCGGACGTGAAGACGCCGGACGGATGTGCGGCAGTGCGAAGGCCCTGCAGGCGCTCCCTCACGCTCGAGGGAAGTTGGTGGCTGTAGTCGGCGACCGTGGTATTCGACATGCGCTGGCTCCTTGGTAAGGAAGACGGTGTAAAGGCGATCCGGGGCGATCCGGGACAATCAGATGCCGTCGTTGAACGAGTTGTGATGCACCGACGTCGTGCGGATCAGATCCGGGCGGTCGCTCAGGTCGAGCACCCATTCGACCGGGTGAGGGATCGTGCCGGCCGGCTCGCCGTCCACGACCGTTCCCATGACGATGTGACGCCCGAGGTAGTTGTAGCGGGTCGGGTTCTCGTACTCGCGCCGGAAGATCTGGCTGAAATTCAGTTGCGCGAGCACGCCGCGCCCCTGCCGCGCCGTGTCTTCGCGCAGGTCGCGGTGGGCATCGCGGCGGATGCGTTCCCAGAAAGACGTGGTTTGGCTCATCACGGCGTTGCGCCAGGACTGGTCGGATCGCCAGTCGAGGTTGTCGTTGCTCCATGCAAAGCGTGCGCCGACGGCAAGGCCAACGGGCACGATGCCCGCTTCGAGCAGTTGCACGAACTCGAGCGCGGGCACGGTCGAGAGGATCGGCGCGGGACTCGCCGGCAGGCCCGCGATCCGCACCGCCGTGCCGACGAGCGAGTAGTCCATGCTGCTCTCGATCGCAAGATCGAGCGAGACCATCTTCACGTCGATGACGGCGTTCGCGCCGAGCGCGGCGGCCTCGGCCTGAAGCCGATGCTGGGCGGTATTCCAGCCCTGCTTGTGCCCCTCGGTCCACGAATAGCCGTAATGCATCCAGCAGGTGGCCGCGATCGGCGCGATCATCCGGACGCCATGCGAGCGGGCCAGTGCGAGTTCGGGCGCCGTCAGCGTGGAGATCCACGGCAGCGTGCCCGCCCGGGCCTGTTCGAGACGCTCGTGCAGCAGGTTCGGCACACCTTGCGCGTCGAAGAAGGGCCGATCGTCGGGAGGTGCCTGCGTTGGGGAATTGCTGCTACCACCGCCGAACAACGAAGACCAGATTCCCATGAATAGCCTCGGTAGAAAATGGGGTAGCCGATGCGTCAGAGCGAGCGCAGCAGGTCGGCAATGCCTCGCGCCTTTTCCGTGCGCTCGTGTACCTTGGCGAGCAGGCCGGAGATCCACGTGTGCGCCTGCACCTGTCGGGTCGAAAGCGTGATGCCGCGCACGCGCTTTTCGACTTCGGTCACGATCTGCTGATTGCCGGAAAGGCGCATGCGGTAGGTTTCGTCCTCGAACGCTACGGCGAGTCCGACGACTTCCTCGGTTTTGCGGAAGAGTCCGCGACGCACGATGTCGAGCGTCGCGTGCTGCGGCAAAGCCTCGCTGACGATGCGCGCGAACCGGGACAGGAAGCCCGCGCCGTCGGCTTCGGCCCGGCGCAGCCAGGCCGCGTCGAGATCGAACGAAGTCAGGTCCGGCGCAACGGCGGCGGCAGGTGCCGCGGAGATCGCCGTGCCAGCGCCTGGCGCCGTGTCGGCCAGGCTGCGCGTGATCGCGCCGAGGTCGAGCGGTTGCGTGGCCGGGTCGATCCCGGCGCCGTCCTGGGAATCCGGGGGCTGCGCGGTCATTCGCGATGTTCCTGTAGAGAGTGGGGGCCGAGGCGATCAGGCGCCGCGGACCGGCCTCGCGAGTGCGGCTTGCTGCACGCCGCGCATGCCGGATACGAGGCGATCGCGCACGCGCACGAGTTCCTGCTCGCGCTTGCGGTCTTCATCGGCGGCATCCTGTTCGATCTTGAGCACTTCCTGCATGGTCGAAATCGTTTGCTCGGCGAGCGCGGACAGCGCCTCGAGGTTGCGATTGTCGCCCTGCAAGCTGCGGGCCGCGGAAATGGCGGCGTCGTGCGCGGCACGACCGGCGATCTCCGTGATCCGGCGATTCGCTTCGTCCAGCTTTTCCTTTTCCTGCCCACCGCGCTGCACGTCCGCCTCGACAGCCGCTTGCGAAGCGACCGCCATCAGACGCGGCAGGGTCAGCAGGATACCGCTGTTCAGTTGCGAGACGCGTGTCACTGCCGCCTTGCGATTCGAGGCGATCAGCGGAATCAGGGTCGCGGCCGACACCATGGCTTCACGCATGTCGGCCGTCTGGGCCCGGAAATTCGCGAGCGTATTGCGACGATCCATCGCGATCGCTGCGTCGCCCGACGTGTTCGAGCGCAGCGCGATCTGGCGCAGTTCCTCGGCTTCCTGCACGCCGCGATCCAGTGCGATCTGCGCGGCGGCAATGGCGATCGTCAGATTGCCCACGCCCTGGCGCACAGTCTGACTCTGATCGTCGAGCAGTTGCACGGTGGTCATCAGGTCGGCTTTCGCCTTGCGTGCCCGCGCTTCCTCGGCGTCCATCAGCGTCAGGAATTTCTTGCGGTTCTCCGCGAAGGACTGGACCGCATCGTGCGCGAGCTTGCCGAGGCCCATCACCCGGCCGAGCAAGCCGGTCGCTTTCGGCGCGATCTTGTGCGCTTCGGCCTGGAGTTCGTCGATACGCAGGATCTTGATGCCGTCGATCACGGCCGCGGCGATCTGGCCGACTTCGCCCGCATTGCCGACCGTGGTATCGGCGAGCAGTTGCCGGGAGACCTGGGCAATCGGCTGCAGCGTATGCTCGATGAAAGTCAGCGTCGAGGCCGTGTCCTCGAAACGGATCGAATCGGCAAGCTGGTGCGCGCGGGTTTGCAGTTCGGCCGGCAGGGTGCTCAGTTCGACGAGACGCTCGAAAGCCGGCATGGGCGCCGCGATTTCGGTCGACTCCGCAGTGTCGACAGGGAGACGGGATGAATCCGAACCGGATGCCGGATTCCCGGCCTCATCCGGTGTCGCGAGTGAGGCGAACGCGCTCAGATCGAGCGGCTGGGTGGTCGGCTGCTGAGGATCGCTCATGGCGAAAGTTCCTTTTGCACTGAGGCGTGGGGTCGGGATTCGCAATACCCGGCATGGTCGGTCGGCGCAGGGCGACTGTTCGCTCTGCGCCGCGCCACTGCTGCCGGCATTGCCTGCCCTGCTTCGTCTGTGCCGAACAATACACCGATTCGCCAGACTAAAGCCACTCGATGTACTCAGGAACGCGCAACCCTCATCGGTTGGGGAATAACGCCTGCTTTCTGCTTGTAAGTTGCCGACTCGCTGACATAGCGGAAATCTGCCCCGCGACAGATCGACCGCCGATAGGAAATCGCTTCTGGCACAGCCCGTTCGCCCGGTCAGACGAAGCGTAGCGTTCGCACGCGGCAAACGCTCAAACGCGCGTCAACCGAAGCCGCGCATGAGGCAAGCCTATGCCCGGCCTTCCGCGCACTCTCCGCATTGTCGAACTGGAGATGGAAAAATGCGCTAACCGGCTGGGGCGGTTCCATGCCGGGCTTGGCGATCAGATCGGCCACATCGTCGCGGATCAGCACGGCCCGTTGTTGCAGCACCTGGCATCGTGCTTCGATCGCATCCAGCGCCGCCGCACCGCCGATGGCCGCAACGATCAGCTTGCCGCCCGCGCTCTCGCGTAACGGCGAAGCCTTCCTGATCGCATACCCCGAACCGTGGCCGAGAAAGTTCGGCTCGTCTTCCACCATCGGTCGCGCGGCGGCACTGGCAAAGGCTGCCGCCATATCTTCCGGACGGTCCCACAGCAGCTCCACGAAACCGTCCACCTCGATCGCCGAACCGCCCGGGACCGTGAAGTCTTCCTCTACGTGATTCTGGATATAGCCGCGCACTTTCGGCAATCGAGCCACGGGCGCCGCGTGACGTTCCCAGTTTCGCGAGAAGCGTTCCCGGTTATCGCCAGTGCGCCGGACCAGCACCGACATGCGTTTGAACATGACGACGGCTTCCGGTCAGGCAATCGAGGCGCCGCCATCGAGCGTCACGATGGTGCCCGTCGCATAAGGCGTGCAGGCAAGCAGCAAAAGCTGGCGTGCAATATCGTCCGGTTGCGCGTGGCACCCTGCCGGATACGACGCGGCAACCTTCTCGAACATGGCGGCGCGAGCGCTTTCCGTCATTGCACTCCACATTTCCGTTGCCACGACGGCCGGCGACACAGCGTTCACTCTCACGGGCTTGAGTTCCAGCGCCAGACCCTGAACCAGGCTTTCCAGCGCTCCATTTATCGCCCCCATGAGTGCTCGTCCCGCCGCCGGGCGAGTGGCAAGAAAGCCGGCAATCACGCCGAGCGACCCGCCCGCGTGAATCCGCGCATGACGCGCGACACGATAGAAGCCCCAGAACTTCGAGTTCATCGCGGCATAGGCGGACTCCATCGGCAACTCGCGAACGGCGGCCATCGATACTTCCGACCCGGTGACGATAACGTGGTGCCAGGCTTCCTCGTTGTCGAAGAACGCGGCGACTGCCTCGTCGGCGGTGAGATCGAGCTCGCGGCCTTGAGTGCCCTCGCCGATTTTTTGCGCGGCCGCGGCAAGCTTTTCCGGCGAACGCGACGCGATGGTAACCCGCGCGCCGAGCGATCTGGCCAGCTTCGCCGTGGCGAAGCCAATACCCGACGAGCCGCCGATGACCAAAACGCGCTGCTCAGACATATCGAACATGATTGGCGATCCTATGTGTTTTGAAGTGATGCCCTTACTCCGCGAGTGTCGAAGCCACGACCCATCCTCTCGCTCGACGATTCGGTGTCGGACAGACTATACGGAAGTTACTTCCAGATTGGAAGAATATTCAAAAACTACAGGAAAGGGTTTTCCCTATCACGATCTCGCCGGGCCGGCTGGCCAGCCACTCAACCGGCAGAGATTCAGGTTTTCGCCCGCCGTGACGGATGAGGCGGTAGTCCGTTGATAACTTTACAAATTTCTGAACGCGGACAGATCGGCCAGACAAGCTCGCTACTGGGAAAACCCTGGTCGTTTTTTTACGAAAGTAACTTCCAATTTGGAAGTTACTTCCACATAATCTACCCCGAGGCTTGACGAGTGAACAAGGGGTTTTGTCGCAGGCGCGCCGATCCGGAATGGAGGCGCTTGCGGCACGCCGGCTCGCTGACGCAGCGCCATGTGGCAACCGCTCTGGCAGCACGCCGGACGATATGAGCGTCTCGCCGCCGGATCAACCGGCCTTGCAACGCATCGCTCGCGTACCCGGGCAGTGACGACGCAGCGATCCTCAAGTGTGGGTAAACCGGCTGGGCGACACCGCCATATCGCGTTGTGATCGTGACAAGCGCATCCAGGACGTCTGCGCTTTCATTACTGGAGACAAACAAGGCATGAAGACAGAGACAACACTTTCCACCGCCGCGAATCCGGCACGACGATCGCGAGCCCGCTTCGCGATTCTCGCGCTGCTCGCGATCGGCACCGTCATCAACTACCTCGATCGCACGGTGCTCGGCATCGCCGCACCGAGCCTCACGAAGGAACTTGGCCTGTCGGCCGGCGTGATGGGCATCGTGTTCTCCGCTTTCTCGTGGACCTACACGCTCTCGCAGATTCCGGCCGGCCTGCTGCTCGACCGGATCGGCGCGAAAAAGACCTATTTCCTCGCGGTCTCGGGCTGGTCGGCCTTCATCATCCTGAACGGACTCTCAGGAGGACTGATTTCGCTGATGATCTATCGCCTCGGACTCGGCGTGGCGGAATCGCCCTGCTTCTCCGCGAATAGCCGCGTGGTGGGCCACTGGTTTCCGCAGCGCGAACGCGCACGGGCAACCAGTATTTATCAGGTGGGGCAGTACATCGGCCTTGCCGTGTTCAGCCCGCTGCTGTTCTGGATCATCGAGTCATTCGGCTGGCGCGCGATGTTCGTGATCGTCGGCGCGGTCGGCCTCGCGTTCTCGGTCGTGT
>NZ_JAAGPQ010000043.1:0-69655 GCF_017104985.1 Paraburkholderia sp. Ac-20342
ATCCGCACCTCGTCAAAAAATGCAGGAATTACGCGTTAATATGCCTGCTTCCTGCAATTCCCTCAACCCCATTCAGAGCGCAAAGCCTTGCACCATAAGGCTTCGAGGATTGTTCAGGCTCGACTACGTACACGGCAAAGCGGTCGAAGCCGACGACCTCGGTGAAACGTTCGATCACCTCGGCGATGTGGTCGAACGTATAGGCGAAGGTGTCGCGCGCCGGCATGTCCGACTGTCCGAATCCGGGCAGATCGGGCGCGACGATATGGAAACGGTCGGCGAGCTTCGGAATCAGGTCGCGAAACATATGGCTCGAACTCGGAAAACCATGCAGCAGCAATAGCTTTGGAGCGTGCCGGGCTCCGGCTTCACGATAGAACACCTTGAAACCGTCGACGTTGGCGTGGCGATAGCGGATAGCGGTCATGACTTCTCTCCATGCGGACAGTGGGACACAGCGTGGCGGATCGGAACAGGCTGAACACGATTCGAGGCAGGGCTCGTCTCCGAACGGAAGAAACGTCTGTCTGCCGCATCAACATGCAGCACCAAAGTAACCTGTTAAATTTGTTTTTAGAGGTTACTAATCTGGTGTGTAACTTGTCAAGGCGATTTTTAGTGGTTACGATGGTAGACATCGAAACTACCTGTCTTCACGCGAGAGATGGACTACCGTCAGATTCCTGCGATGTTCGTGGCCGACGCGCCGGGCCTCGATTTCCTGAACTCGGTCGCGACTCCTGGGGATGAGGAAGTCGACTGGATCAGCGACGGCGAAGGGCTGCTGGCCTGGCTCGAGCAGGCGCGAATGATGCCGCCCGAGGCGCAGGCGGCATTGCGCGCGCAATTCGCATCGCACGAATTCGATGTGGTCGCCGGGCAGGCGCGAGCGTTACGCGAGTGGTTCAGGCGCTTCGTCAGCGAGAACAAAGGGCGGCCGCTGGCTGCCGCCGATCTCGTCGGGCTCGAGCCCTTGAATCAGCTTCTCGGGCGGGACGAGCGATATGGCGAAGTCGTGCCCGGCGTAGATGCCGCGTTGGAATTTCGCGAGAGCCGCCGCTGGAAATCGCCCGAATCTTTGTTGATGCCGATTGCGCAGGCATTGGCGCAGCTCGTGTGCAACGAGGATTTCACGCAGGTGAAAGCGTGCGAAGGTCCTCGTTGCACGCTGCTGTTTGTCGATCACACACGCGGACATGCCCGGCGGTGGTGCAGCATGGCGGTTTGCGGCAATCGCGCGAAAGTTGCCGCACATCGGAAGCGGCTCAAGAAGCCGGACGACGAAGACGGCGATTGAAGCTGCGCCGGCGGGCTGGCTGAAGTTGGCCGTGATGTCGCGCGATGCGTTGAGTTGAGCGGAGTCGAGCCGTTCGACGCTTCGTGCCACCGGCCGCGTTTCTGGCGCGCTGAATTTCGGCGGTATCTGCAACCCCGTAGAACCCAATGGTTTACGGGGTTTTTGTTGCGCGTCCCGCGCTTCTCGGGAGCTCGCCCTCATCACGCTAACTTTTGTTCATTGTTATCGTATGTCTTACATCATGATGTGTGGTGTACTCACGCACATAGCCCAGTTTCCGTCATAAAACGAAAAATCTCCCGACAGAAATAAGCAAATTCGCTGCCTTTCCTATTCAGGTAAACCTCGATTATTTGTATGTCGTCTTACAAGATAGGATTGAAATATCCGCGTTCGTAGGCGCTGCGGCACGTGTCGGGCACACCATATAAGTGACAGGAGACTAGAGCTTCATGACAAAAAAAGTAGACGCATCATGCAACGACGCGCTGCAGGAGCGCCCGCAATCGCCGGCTCGCCGCAGCTTTCTCGCGTTCGCCGGCGCCACGGCCGGGGCCGGGCTGATTGCCGGCTTGCCCGGCTGCGGCAGTTCCGACTCGCCTTCCGCCAGCAACGGCGGCAGCACCACGCCGCCCGCCACCACCCCGCCGCCGACCGCGGCAGCCGATCCGATCTGGGGGCCGAGCGGCGAAGCCACGGCGATCATCAACAAGCTCGCCAACATCACACCGTCGATGTTCGCGTCGACCGATTTTCAGGTGACGAGCTACGGCGCGCAGCCGCTGCCCGCGGCGGCCCTGATCCTGTCGACCGCGTGGCCGGGCGGCCCGATTCCCTGGGTGACCGGCGGCTCGGAGCAGACCGCGCATCCGACGAGCGACCTGCAAAGCCCCGGCTCGAACATCATGGTGCCGTGCGACTACACAGACTCGGCCTACGATGCGTGCTCCGCGTTCAACGCCGCGATCCGCGCCGCGAACCAGGCCGGCGGCGGCCGCGTGGTCGTGCCGGCCGGCAACTGGTATTGCGGCGGCCCGATCGTGCTGCTGAGCAACGTGAATTTCCACCTCACCGCGGGCTGCACCATCTATTTCAGCCCGAACCCGGCCGATTACGCGAAGAACGGCCCGTATCCGACCGCAAACGGCAACCTGTACTGGACGCGCTGGCAGGCCAACGACTGCCTGAACTTCGGCTCGCCGATCTACGCGTATCAGCAGAAGAACATCGCCGTGACCGCCGACGACAACAGCTGCGTGCTCAACGGCCAGGCCATGACGCCGATCCAGCTCAGCACCCAGCCGCCGACTTCGTGCTGGTGGACGTTCAAGGGATCGAGCAGCACCTACGGCTGCACCAGCTCGACCACGACGACGCAGGCCTACGCGAATCCGAACAACGTCGCGCTGACGAGCCTTCCCTCGTCGCAGATCACGAATCCGAAGGCCAACGTGTCGTTCACGAACCAGGACGGCACCACCACGACGCTGATGACGCTGCTCACCGGCACCGGCTGGAATCAGGATCAGAACTATCTGCCCGCGCTGTCCGAGCTCGGCGTGCCGGTGCTGAACCGCGTGTTCGGCAACGGCCACTATCTGCGTCCGTGCATGATCGAGTTCATCGGCTGCACCAACGTGCTGCTGCAGAACTACCACACGCAGAACACGCCGTTCTGGCAGCACCATCCGACCGCCTGCTCGAACGTCGTGATCGACGGCGTGTTCGCCGACAGCGTCGGCCCGAACAACGACGGCTTCGATCCGGACGCGTGCAACACCGTGCTCGTGCAGAACGTCCAGTTCAATACCGGCGACGACTGCATCGCGATCAAGTCCGGCAAGTGCCTCGACACCGAGTACGGTCCGATGCAGAACATCGTGGTCCAGAACTGCACGATGCAAAGCGGCCACGGCGGTCTCACGATCGGCAGCGAAATGAGCGCGGGCGTGGAAAACGTCTACGCGCGCAATCTGACGATGCAGAACGAGAACTGGGCCAGCAATCCGCTGAACATCGCGCTGCGCTTCAAGACCAACATGAACCGCGGCGGCTTCATCAACAACGTGTGGATCAACGGCGTGACGCTGCCCAACGGCGTGAACCTCGCGGGCAAGTTCGGCGGCGGCGCGCTCGGCTCGGCTTTCCCGGGTTCGGTGCCGGGCACGGGCACGGTCGGCCTCGCGGCGAACCCGTCGACGGGGCAGGGCGGCCTCATCACGTTCGACTGCGACTACAGCGCGTCGGGCGATGCGGTGCGCTGGAATCCGGCGACGATCAACAACGTCAACATCTCGAACGTGACCGCGACCGACGTGTCGGGCAGCGTAACGTACGCGATGACGTCGGGCTTCACCGCCGGCGCGAATTCGTGCTTCCAGGCGATCGTCGCGCAGGGTCCGGTGGCCGCCGACTACAACGGTCCGCTGCCGGTGCCGACCGTCACGCCGATCACAGGCGTGACGATCACGAACTGCAACCTCGGTACGCCGGTGTGCGTCGGACCGGCATCGTCGACGGTGCCGGGACCGGTTTTCGTCGCCAACACGAACGGCATCACGCTGAACAACGTGGTGATCGCGGGTACGGCCTACAACTCGGTGCTGACCGGTTGATGCGGCCCGGCACCGGCGGGCGGGGCCCGCTGGTGCCTGATTTCGCGTGGCTGGCTCGAACCGTGAGAAAAAAGAACGCCGTCGATGTTTTGACGGCGTTTTTTGTTTTTCTGAGAAAATATTCAATGAAATATCGTGGTAAATGAGAATTTTATGGTGACTTCGCATGGATGGAGAGCATTCCATACCACTTCGAAATAGAGATATCTCTTTCACCTTGTCGATTGTGGACTTTTTAGTCTATTTTCCGTGCTAACCGCACTACGGAACTCACCTTAACCTCTGCACCGGTACGCCCTGTACACCTCGCTCCACCGGTCCACGCACCACCGGTACGGTACTATTCGGGCGTCGCCCGGTATGGCCCGCGGACGTTCCGGCTCGCAGCAGCGGGCAACGGCTCCGGCGACGCACCATCGACCCCACCCGATCTCATGACCAGCGCCGCAACTTCCGCAACCATCACCTGGCCCGAAGCCGACGGCCCGCGCACCGCGCGTTGGCGTTCCGAGGCGGCCGTGCCGCCGCCGAAGCGCGTCGTCGTCGCCGATGACCGCACCACCGCCGACTCGGCCTACCGGCTCGCCTGCGAAGGCTCGGCCCTGCTGTGGCGCGGCGACTTCCAGAACGCGCGCCAATTGCTGCAAGCCGTTACGCGCCGGCTCGAACGCAAGCCGCGCAAGCAGGGCGCGACGCCGCTCGATGCGTTCAATCTGCATCGGCAGGCACAGTCGCAACGCGCACGCACGCTCGGCATGATCCTGATTCCGCTCGACGCCGATTACGGCATTTCGCTGCGCCGCGCGCCGGACGTGCGGCAGGCGTGCGAGGAAGCCTACGGGCCAGCCGTTGATGAAGCCTCGGTCGTGTCACTGCGCGAACTGCTCGGTCTGATCGGCGCGCACGAATGGCGCAAGAAGGGCGTGGAGATTCCCGCGCTCGGCGAGCGCATCCATCCGCACTACGGCGTGTTTTCACCGGTGCGCGGCGAATACGTGGATCTCGTCGCGCGCGCGCCGCTGCCCGCGCTCGACAAAGCCTTCGACATCGGCACTGGCACGGGCGTGCTGGCCGCGCTGCTCGCCAAACGCGGCGTGCAGAAAATCGTCGCGACCGATCAGGACCCGCGCGCGCTCGCGTGCGCGAGCGAAAACCTCGCGCGTCTCGGTTACGCGCAGCAAGTCGAGATCGTGCAGACGGATCTGTTTCCGCAAGGGCAGGTACCGCTCGTCGTCTGCAATCCGCCGTGGGTGCCGGCGCGGCCCGCATCGCCGCTCGAATACGCGGTCTACGATCCGGACAGCCGCATGCTGCTCGGTTTCCTCAACGGTCTCGCGGATCATCTGTCGCCGGGCGGCGAAGGCTGGCTGATCATTTCCGATTTCGCCGAGTATCTCGGTCTGCGCTCGCGCGAATGGCTGTTGGCCGCCATCGACAACGCGGGGCTCAGCGTCGCGGGGCGCGAGGATATTCGTCCGCGGCATCCGAAGGCGAGCGACAGGAACGATCCGCTCCATGCGGCACGGGCGGCCGAGGTGACTTCGTTGTGGCGGCTTAAGGTGCGGTGAAGGAAAACGGCGTGAGGGGCGCTGTATCCTTGCCACTCGATTTGCCACTTGATTTGCGCCCCGGTCCGCACCCCAATCACAATCCGCGCCTCACACCGAAGCCGCGCGCGCTTCCAGGTACGCGCACGCGCCCCGACCCGCCACGAGCCCGCTCGCGAAGCACGCCGTCAGCAGATATCCGCCGGTCGGCGCTTCCCAGTCGAGCATTTCGCCGGCGCAGAACGCGCCGGGCATCTGCCCGATCATCAGATTGCCGTCGAGCGCTTCGAACGGAATGCCGCCGGCGGTGCTGATCGCTTCCTCGATCGGCCGCGTCCGTACGAGCCGTACCGGCAGCGCCTTGATCGCCTGCGCGAGAGCGGTGGCGTCGGTGAAGGCTTCCTTTGGCAGAATTTCGTGCAGCAGCGCCAGTTTGACCCCGCCAATCCCGATCCGGCCATGCAGATGGCTCGCAATCGAACGCGAGCCGCGCGGTCGCGTCACTTCCGCGACGACTCGCTCGAGAGGCAAGCCTGGCGCGAGATCCAGCGAAATCGTGACGTCGCCGTCGGCCAGAATCCGCTCGCGGATCGGCGCCGACAACGCGTAAATCAGGCTCCCTTCGAGGCCCGTTTCAGTCAGAAGTGCTTCACCTTGTCGATTGTGGACTTTTTTGTCTAAATCGGTGAGTGTGATCGCGATGGGCTTGAGCGGCTGACCCGCGAAACGCTCGCGCAGATAAGGGCTCCAGTCCGCGTCGAAGCCGCAGTTCGCGGGGCGCAGCGGCGTCACCGGTATGTCGCGCGCGGCCATCAGCGGCACCCATGCGGCGTCGGAGCCGAGGCGCGGCCAGCTCGCGCCACCGAGCGCGAACACCACGGCGTCACAGCAGACGGTCTCTTCGCCGCCCGGTGTGTCGAACCGAAGCGAGTGAGCCGCGGCGTCGCCGGGAGTCGCGGCCCAACCGCTCCATTGATGGCGCATATGAAACTGCACACCCGCTTCGCGCAGCCGATGCAGCCACGCGCGCAGCATCGGCGCGGCCTTCATGTCGGACGGGAAGACTCGCCCCGAACTGCCGACGAACGTCTCGACGCCCAGGTCGTGCAGCCACGCGCGCAGCGCATCGGGGCCGAACGCGTCGAGGAGCGGCTCGATCTGCGCGCGGCGTGCGCCGTAGCGTCCAAGAAACGGTTCGAGCGGTTCCGAATGCGTGATGTTCATGCCGCCTTTGCCCGCCATCAGAAACTTGCGGCCGACCGACGGCATCGCGTCATACACGTGGACTTGCACGCCGCGCCGGGCAAGCGTCTCGGCGGCCATCAGGCCGGCGGGGCCGCCGCCGATCACGGCGACGCAGGGGGAATCGAGCGAGGATGGCATGCGGTTCTGCGGATAAGCGGGGCTGGCAGCGCCGGGTTCGCGGAACGAGCGGACCGCAGCGCGAAGGGCGTCATTGTCACATCGCACGCAGCAGGGAGCAAACGCGGCCGGGTACCGATACCGGCACAGACACGACGTTCGGCGCGGTGCGGATGGGCCGGAAAATACTGGATTCCGTCGCCCCCGGCGTTGCTGTGCATGGCGTTCGCCGCATCGCTGCCGACCCTCGCGACCTATACTTTTCAAACACCTTCCATCGGACGCCGTTCGCGTCGTTCCCCCGTCGATCACCGCGTTGATCCCCTCGCTTTGCTGCGCCGTGTCGCCCGCCGTCGCCATGCGCGGCAGCGTCATCGCGTCAGATGGCAGCCGACGCGCTTCGCGCGTTCAATCGATGGAAGGGCCGATCGTCTCTATCAAGGAGATTGCCATGAGCCGCCAATACATCGACTGTCGCGAGTTTCCGAGCGAAATGCATTGCACCGTTGCGTTGTCCGCCGACAGCGAGAGCGAATTGCTCGAAGCTGCCGTCCAGCACGCGGTCTCGGTTCACAAACATGCGGATTCGCCGGAACTGCGCACGCAGCTCAAAACGCTATTTCATGAGGGAACGCCGCCGCTCGAAGCGCCGCAGGCGTGAATGGAAGGCAGCGTCGCGAGCGACTCAAAAGAGCAGAGGCCTTGCATCGCGAGCGGCGTCCAGCCGCTCGCGCATTGTCATGGCGGATCGTCGTGAATGGGAGTTCGTTACGCAATGCCAGGCATCCGGCGATTCGCGCCGCGCTCCCGAACCGCTAGCCGGGGTAGGCTTCGTCCACTTTCAGCCCGGCGAGCTTGAAGATGACGCGCAGTGTTTGCGGCTTGATGTCGCGCCGCGACGCCAGCGTAGTCATCACGAAGTCGAGTACTTTCGCGTACTTGAGCATCGTGAGGCACGTTTCGAGATCGACGCTGCCGTCGCGCATGATTTCCGCGAGCCGCAGCATTTCGGTGGAGATGTCTCGCGCCATCTCCAGTTCGAGCTGCTGTTTCTCCGACCAGGCTGGCGTCGTGGTGAGCTTTGCCAGCATTTCCTGAAACTTCTGTTCAACGTTGCCGTTGGGTACCGTATCCATTGCTGCCTCATCTATCATCCGAGCACACGTCCGGTTGCGATCCGGACGTGCCGCTGGTTACGTAACGTTCGGTCCGTGTTCCGGGACCGTCCTCCCCACATGCTTTCGGTTCGCGTGTCCGGCGTTGCGCCTGCAGCGTCCTGTTTCTGGCGACACGGCTTGGACCCGGGAGCCCGGCCGGCGCATAAGCTGTCTTCAGGCCATTCCCGCGACGCCTCCGCGCGTCGCTTTCCGAGCAGGAAGTGTTCCAGGTTGATGGCATGCCTTGCATGATTCGTACGGCTTCCTCGCGGGGAGCGTCGCACTTTGGGTAAACTGGCAGCAACTTTTCTCTTTTTCCGTCATCTGTCGCACGTTCGCGTTGTAATTGATGCCGGCTTACACGATGTCAGGTAAATCTCACGAAATCCGTCCTAACCAGTCCGTCGAGCTCCTGAAGGAACTCCATATCCTCACGCGCGACGGCAAGATGAATCAGGACAGCCGCCGCAAGCTGAAGCAGGTCTACCACCTGTTTCAGTTCATCGAGCCGCTGCTCAAAGACCTCAAGAGCGCACAAGACGGCCTGACCCTCGTCGATCACGGCGCGGGCAAGTCCTACCTCGGTTTTATTCTGTACGACCTTTTTTTCAAGGAGTTTCAGGACACCGCAGGTGGGGCTTCGCACATTTACGGCATCGAAACGCGCGAAGAACTCGTTACGAAGTCCGAAGAGTTGGCCGCGCGGCTCGGCTTCAAGGGGATGTCGTTCCTGAATCTGTCGGTGGCGGAGTCGATCACGTCGACGCGTCTGCCCGCGCAGGTCGACATCGTCACGGCGCTGCACGCGTGCAATACCGCGACCGATGATGCGATCCGCTTCGCGCTCGAAAAGCACGCGAAGTACATCGTCGTCGTGCCGTGTTGTCAGGCTGAAGTGGCCGGCGTGTTGCGGCAGAACAAGGGACGGTCGCTGAAGAATGCGTTGACGGAAATCTGGCGGCATCCGCTGCATACGCGCGAATTCGGCAGCCAGATCACCAATGTGCTGCGCTGTCTGCAACTCGAGGCGCACGGGTATCAGGTCAGCGTGACCGAGCTGGTCGGCTGGGAACACTCGATGAAAAACGAGCTGATCGTCGCGCACTACAAGGATCTGCCGCGGCGCCGGCCGGCCGAACGGCTGACCGAGGTGATGGACACGCTCGGGCTCGAGGCGTTGAAAGAGCGGTTCTTTTTGCCGGCTTGAAGTCTTTGCTTGACGTTTCTTTGAGTTCGTCGGTTTGGTGGGCAGGCGGTTTGGCGCGCGGCGTGAATAGCCGTTAGCGTGGCGCGCTTTACCGCTTCACCGTTTCATCAACGCATTCCAGCCCGAGAGACCGATGCGCCGCAGCGTGTCCTGATTGCGCTCGTAGATCTCTTCCGCCTCGGGGAACGCTGCCACGGCCCGATCGATGCTGTCTTCGCGCAGCAGATGCAGGATCGGATAGGGCGCCCGGTTCGTGTAATTCTCGATGTCGTCGGGCTCGCTGTCTTCGAACTGGTAATACGGATGAAAGCTCGCGATCTGGATGATCCCTTCGAGTCGCAACTGTTTGATGAGCCGGTCCGCGAAGTAGAGGCCATCGTTGAAGTCGAGGAAATCGCCGAGTGCGCGCGGCAGGATCAGCAGCGTGGTGTCGACGGCATTCGGATCGGCATCGACGAGTGCCTGAAGCTCGGCTTCGAGATCGGCCAGCACCGCTTCCATGTCTTCGGCGTCGCTGACCGCGTAGCGAATCTGCCCTTTCACATGCACGGCTTTGGCGAATGGGCACAGGTTGAGCCCGATCACGGCCTCGGTCAGCCAGTGGCGGGTTGCGGCGATAACGGTGTCGTGAGATTCGGCGGGCAACGGCATGGGATGAGCGAGGCGGGTAAAAACGCCATTTTAGCGGCGGGGATCGGCGCCAACTCAACGCGCTTGCGGCCCACCGCACGCTGCGGCGATCAACTGCGCGGCAACCTTCGGCGCGGCCAGAATCGGTCCGCATCCTGGCCCGTACGTCTGACTCGCCGCATACACGCCCTCGATCAGCAAGCCGAGCGCATTCGCGAGCGCGGCCGGATCGTCCGCGCCGGCCGCCGTCGACAGGTCGAGCAGACGCGCCATCAGACGCTCCTTGTTGCGGAACACGAACTGCCGCGCCGGATGCCCGGTATCTGCGAATTCCACCGAGACGTTCACGAACGGACAGCCGCGATAGTTCTCGATGGATGCGCGCACCGCGAGATCGTCGAAATACTGCTGAAGCTGCTTTGCCGGTTCGCCCGGATGTTTGGCGAAGCTTTTTTCCACGTAGCCGAAGAACTGCTCGTCCTTCTGTTCGAGATAGGCCATCACGAGCTCGTCTTTCGACGAAAACTGCCGGTACAGACTCATCTTGTTCACGCCGGCATGCTCGACCACCGCATCGACGCCGACCGTGCGCACGCCTTCGCGATAGAACAGTTCGCTCGCGGCGCGCAACAGATTGCGCTGCGCCTGCGGCCCGGCCGTCGGCACGCCGCGCGCGCGCCGTGCCGGAGAAGGCTTGGGAGTTTCGCTATCGGACATGGATGGATACCTGCTGAAATTGACGCCTTGACATGTTACCGATCGGTAACTAAGATCGCAACACTATTGTGACCGCTCTGTCACAAGTTCCTTTGCCGAAGCCGTAACGATACGCGCGGCGCTGCTGCACGGCGCGCGTCGACTGGAGAACCGATGAACTGGGCTGCGAGACTGATAGGCGGGCGTTTCCACTACGGGTGGCTGACCGTCGCCGTGGTGTTTCTGGTGCTGCTCGCCGCGGCGGGCACGCGCGCCACGCCGAGCGTGATGATGGTGCCGCTCGAACACCAATTCGGCTGGAGCCGCGCGACGATTTCGCTGGCGATCTCCGTGAACATTGCGCTGTACGGCCTGATGGGGCCGTTCGCGGCGGCCGCGATGCAGCGCTTCGGCGTGCGTCCCACGCTGCTGACCGCGCTCGCCACGATGGCGGCGGGCGTGGCGCTGTCGTCGCTGATGGCGCACCCGTGGCAGATGGTGCTGATCTGGGGCGTGATGGTCGGCGGCTCGACCGGCGTGGCGGCGCTATCGTTGTCGGCGACCGTCGTGACGCGCTGGTTCACGACGCGCCGCGGTCTCGTGATGGGTATCCTGACGGCCAGTTCGGCCACGGGCCAGCTCGTGTTCCTGCCGATGCTCGCGGCGATCGCCGAGCACTACGGCTGGCGCCAGGTCGTGTGGGTCGTGGCGCTCGCGGCCGGCATCGTGATTCCGCTCGTCGCGTTCCTGCTGCCCGAGCATCCGGAAGACATGAAACTGCGCCCGTACGGCGAGCCGCACGATGCGCCGCTCGCCAAGACCGTCACGAAGCAGAATCCGCTGGCGATCGCATTCGGCACGCTCGCGTCGGCGAGCCGGACGCGCGATTTCTGGCTGCTGTTCTTCAGCTTTTTTATTTGCGGCGCGAGCACCAATGGCTATGTCGGCACCCATCTGATCGCGATGTGCGGAGACTACGGCATGACCGAGGTGCAGGGCGCGTCGCTGCTCGCTGCGATGGGCGTGTTCGATCTGTTCGGCACGACGCTGTCGGGCTGGCTGTCGGACCGTTTCAATAGCCGCGTACTGCTGTTCTGGTACTACGGCCTGCGCGGTTTGTCGCTGATGTATCTGCCGCACGCGTTCGGTATCGACTTCTTCGGTTTGCCGCTGTTCGCGGTGTTCTACGGCCTCGACTGGATTGCCACGGTGCCGCCTACCGTGCGTCTTGCCACCGACGTCTACGGCAAGGAATCGGCGCCGATCGTGTTTGGCTGGGTGGTGGCGGGCCACCAGCTCGGTGCTGCGTTTGCGGCGCTCGGCGCAGGCATGCTGCGCGCGAGCCTCGGCACCTACACTGTGGCGTCGATGATCTCGGGCGGCTTGTGCCTCGTCGCCGCGGTGATCGTGCTGCGTATCAACCGGCCGGCCAAGGTGCCGACGCCGCAGGCGGTCTAACGCTGTTTGCCCAGTGTGATGGCGTCGTAAAACACGCAGCAGCGGATGGCCCCGCAACGGGGCCGTCCGCTTTTTGCGGCTAGCGCGCATACGACCGTCCCGCCCGGTGGAGCGTGTGCCGAAAGCCCGTTATCCTATGTGGCCCCGGGCAGCCGCCCGGCGATCATGGATTTCCACCGAGAGAAGCGCATGACCAACAAACCCGCCTCTACTGAAGTTGCCATTCACGAGCTGATTGCAGGCCGCTGGAGCCCGCGCGCGTATTCGAGCGAGCCGGTGAGCCGCGAGCAGCTGCGCGCCGTGCTCGAAGCGGCGCGCTGGGCGCCGTCTTCGTACAACGCGCAGCCCTGGCGTTTTCTCGTCTTCGATCGCAGCGTCGACGAAGTTGCATTCAAGAAGGCTTTTGCCACGCTGGTACCGTTCAACCAAGGCTGGAATGCACCCGTGCCGGTGCTGATCGTGGTGACCGCGCACACGCTCACGAACAAGGGCGAGGTGAATCGCTGCGCGCAATACGATGCGGGCGCGGCGGCCATGTCGCTGGTATTGCAGGCGCATGCGCTGGGGCTGGCCGCGCATCAGATGAGCGGTTTCGACGTGAACGCATTCCGCACGGCCTTCGAGTTGCCGAGCGACGTCGAGCCGATCGCGGTCATTTCGCTGGGCCATTATGGTGACGTCGAGAAACTGGACCCGGTGCTGCGCGAACGCGAGAAGGCGGCGCGCCAGCGTGCGCCGTTCGCGGACATCGCGTATGGCGGTGGGTGGAAGAAGGCTTTTTGAGAGGCTGATTCGCGGCACTTGCCGTGAGTGGCTATAAAAAACGCGCGGCATTGTTCGCGCGTTTTTTTCGTGGGGTTATGCGGGGCGTACAGGAGCGATGTCAGTCGGAGTCGTCGGAGTAAAGGCTCTAATAGGTAATTTGCCCTGGCATGAATGCCAGGGCAGCCATATTCTGTAGGCCTTCGTTGACGCCTGCCATTGTCAAAGCTGCTGGAGCGCTTCGAATCGCCATGCCGATCAAATCTGGTTTGGCGACTCCCATCAAAAGCAAGGCTCGGCTGATCCCTTGCATCATTAACGATCCGTTGCCGCCCAGCAGATATCCTCCTGCCCCTTCCAGATATACCGTTCCACCCTCGAGGCTCCGCGGGTCCTTCAAATCCACCCCTTTGAAGCTTTCGGTTAGAAAAAGTTTTCCATAGCTTTTGAAATTGGACGTAGCCGCCGATCCACTCAATTCATCTCCTTTGACAATAATCTTGGGGAGCGCCAGTTTCGGAATACGCAGAAGTGACGTTAGCGCCCATGAAAGCGAGGGGCCGAACGCACTAAAAAAATATCGATGTCTATTCCCTTCGAGATCATCGAGAACAAATATTCCACCTTCGGTGGAAAACATACCGTAGCCAGCCCCACCGCCGGCACTCGTATCAAATGTCCAACCACTTTTTCTCAATATCTTCATCTGATACTTACTCGCTCAAATCTCAAGTCTCTTACTCCACCAATCAAAAACATGGCCGCGAGAAAGAGCAAGAAGAAAAACCATATCCAGATATCGATGATGCTGTCGATTACCACAGATGCCCGGGGAGCATCAGCGCAATAGCGAATCCTTAATTTCTGGCCAATTTCTACTGCCTGCCATGAACTGGCAGGCAAGCGGTAATGCTGTCCATTGGTGGCATCGAATTCTATTTGAGGGTGATGGTTACCCGCATTCAGACGGGCTACTCTGGCTATACCAACAGCAGAGGTTCGGTAAAAAACCATCGTGTTTAAACCAACAAGCGCCGCCATAATCAATAAGACGCCGCCAATTGCCAGTGCGACGTAGTTATAAGACCTTTTCATTGTTCACGATTCTCTCTGATATCAAAGCTGGCGGTAACGGTACCAGCACTGCCGCCCGACTGAGACTGGATCTTATATTCCTGCTTTACGCGAGCGAAGGAAAGGGTGACACTTTCGTGGTAGTTGTAATCGAAAACAATCGGCTCAACAGCTGTAATAAGAACATCCCCCATTGTGATTGTCAGAAAGTCGAGCGGCTGTCCTCCGGATTTTCGTACCGACAGAGTAGCTTCGGGGATACGACGGCCGGTGAGACAATCACGCATCAGATTGGGGCTGGCGCGATCGATTTGGTGAACGAATTGCAGATCATTGATCGTAGCTTTGCCCATGCCACCACCTGAGCCGGAGACCATCGAAGATGACTGGGCCATCTTCCAGTGCCAGCTAATGAGTTCGATTTCACCTTTATGAATGACATCCTGCGATTCGCCTGCCATGCCGCCAATCTTTAAAAAAATATCGGCCATGCAAAAATCTCCGTACGCGTTGTTCAATTTATCTTCTCTTTCACCCAATACGGACCGAAAAGGTCTATAGCTCAAAAAAAGTGCCGAACCATGCTACCAAGGGCGATTTGAATATTTTTTTCGGGATAGAGTGGTGAGCGCATAGGAATGCGTTGTTTGCGTGGTCGTTCACAACCCTCGTGGCTGAAAAGCCTTGTGTGGACGGGGATCACAATGTCACTGCGCCGCTCATGGCGCGCAAGATGACTCGGCGCTGGCACCTGCTTATTCGTGAAACAGTGTCAAAACTCGCGTGACGTTACAGCGCGTAGACGCGGAGTCGTGAACATGAGTGGCGAACATATCGGGCATGAGCGAAAGAGCCGGGTCGTCGAAAGTCCCGTTGACTACCCATGCTGATCCTCGTCGTCCCCCACCCTCGACAGCGGCGCCGCCACCTGTTCGAGCGATTTACGCTCCGCATCCACCCCCCAGATCGCCGCGACGATCGCCGCCGCCAGCATTAGCGCCGAGCCGACCAGATAGCCGAAAAACACTTCGCCGCGCTGGTGCGTGTCGATCAGCCGGCCAAAAAACGCCGGCCCGACGATGCCGCCGAGCGCCGTGCCGAACGCGTAGAACACCGCGATCGCGAGCGCGCGGATTTCGAGCGGAAACGATTCGCTCACCGTCAGATACGCCGAACTCGCGGCCGCCGACGCGAAGAAGAAAATCACCATCCATGCGGCCGTCTGCGTGACGACGGTGAGCAGTTGCCGCTCGAACAGGTAACCGGAGAGCGTCAACAGGATCGCCGACAGCGCATAGGTCGTCGCGATCATCTTGCGCCGGCCGATCACGTCGAAGAGCCGGCCGAGCACGATCGGTCCGAGGAAATTGCCGAGCGCGAACGGCAGCAGATACCAGCCGATATGGCCGCCCGGCACGCCATAGAAATCGGTCAGCACGAGCGCGTAGGTGAAAAAAATCGCGTTGTAGAAGAACGCCTGCGCGGTCATCAGCGTGAGGCCGACCAGCGCACGACGTCGATGCACGTTAAAGAGCGTATGGAACACCTCGCGCAATGGCGTATGGCCGCGAGCGCGCAGCCGCAGCCGCGTGAGGCTGTCGTCGGCGAGCGTGTGGCCTTCGTTGCGAAAGCGCGTCTCGATGCCGGCGACGATCTCCCGCGCATCGCGTTCGCCGCCGTGCGTGAGTAGCCAGCGCGGACTTTCGGGCACCCAGACGCGCATCGGCAGGATCGCGAGCGCGAGCACCGCGCCGATGAAGAAGCAGGCGCGCCAGCCCCAATCGGCCGGCAGCAGGTGCGGGTCGAGCAGCACCAGCGAGCCCGCCGCGCCGAGTCCGGCGCCGACCCAGAACGTGCCGTTGATGCCGAGGTCGGTCCAGCCGCGCACGCGCGCCGGCGTGAATTCCTGGATCGTCGAATTGATCGCCGTGTATTCGCCGCCGATGCCCGCGCCGGTCAGGAAACGAAACAGCATGAAGCTCGCGAGATTCCACGACAGCGCGGTGGCCGCGGTCGCGGCCAGATACAGCGTGAGCGTGATGAAAAAGAGCTTGCGGCGGCCGAGCCGGTCGGTCAGCCAGCCGAAGCCGAGCGCGCCGAGCACCGCGCCGGCAATGTACGCGCTGCCGGCCAAGCCGACGTCGGCATTCGAGAAGCGCAGCGCCGGGCTCGTTTTCAGCGCGCTCGCGACCGCGCCGGCCAGCGTCACTTCAAGGCCGTCGAGCAGCCACGTCACGCCGAGCGCCACGACGATCAGCGTATGAAAGCGGCCCCACGGCAGGCGGTCGAGCCGCGAGGGCAGATCGGTCTCGATGAGCGTGGCGTTTTTCTCGTCGATGGCGGCGGTGGGCGGCGCGCTCATTGCTCGAAGTCTCCGTGATGGCGAATTCTGGTGGTGTATCCTGCCCGAAGGAGCAATATCTGTTCCGTGTGTTTTTGCCCGCTTTCGTTCGCTCTGGTTCGGCTCGCGTTTTGCGATGTCCCGACCACCGCGGATACCTCAGTTGATACTGGCCGAGTTTTCGTGATACAAAGCCGCTCCCCTTTCTGTCCGCGCCAGCCGTGAGCGGCGATTCCTGCCATGAACTATTGCGCGATTGACTTCGGTACTTCCAACTCGGCCGTCGCGATTTCCGATGGTGTGCAGCTAAGGCTCGCGCCGGTCGAGGGCGCCTACACAACGCTGCCGACCTCGGTCTTTTTCAATACCGACGAAAACACCAGCGAATTCGGGCGCGCGGCGCTCGCGGCCTACATCGACGGTTTCGACGGGCGTCTGATGCGCTCGATGAAAAGCATTCTCGGCTCGCCGCTCGCCGAGAATTCGACCGATCTCGGCGACGGCTCCGCGATCAAATATACGGACGTGATCGCGATTTTCCTGAATCACCTGAAGCGCTCGGCCGAAACGAGCGCCGGCGAGGCGATCGACCGCGCGGTGCTGGGCCGTCCGGTGTTTTTCGTCGACGACGACCCGCGCGCCGACCAGATGGCACAGCAGCAGCTCGAAGCCGCAGCTCGCACGGTCGGTTTGCGCGACATTCATTTCCAGTATGAGCCGATCGCCGCCGCGTTCGACTACGAATCGCATCTGACGGAAGAGGGGCTCGTGCTCGTGGCCGACATCGGCGGCGGTACGTCGGACTTTTCGCTCGTGCGCGTCGGGCCGCAGCGGATGAAGCGCGTCGAGCGCAAGGACGACGTGCTGGCTCATCACGGCGTGCACGTCGCGGGCACGGACTTCGACCGCCGCGTCGAACTCTCGACGATCCTGCGCGAACTCGGCTATCAGTCGCTCGATCCGGAAGGCCGCGAAATTCCGAACCGGATCTATTTCGATCTCGCGACCTGGCACCTGATCAACACCGTGTACACGCCGAAGCGCGTCAGCGAGCTGGCGCTGATGCGGCATCTTTTCAGCGACGCAAGGCATCACGACCGGCTGATGCGCGTCGTCGAGCAGCGCTTTGGCCATGCGCTCGCCGCGCATGCGGAGGAGGCGAAAATCGGCGTCGCGGCGGGCGGCGAGACCGTGATCGATCTCGAGGAAGTGGAAGACGACCTGCGCCTCGCGTTCGACGAAGCGCAGCTCATCAAGGCCGGCGATGACGAAACGCGGCGCATCGTGCAGGCGGCGCGCGATACGGTCCAGGCGGCAGGCGTCGCGGCGCGCGATGTCGACGCGGTCTACTTCACGGGCGGCTCGACGGGCCTCGCGTTTTTGTCGGGCGCGCTGGCGGCGGCATTTCCGGATGCGAAAGCGGTGTTCGGCGACCGGCTCGCGAGTGTGGCGACCGGCCTCGGCATTCATGCCCGGCGCGTGTTTGGATAATCTCGAATAATCGTCAAATAAACCGTAGCGGATTGCGAAGTTAATCCGCGCATTCAATTTGTGACGGATAATAAAAAACCCCGCCGAAGCGGGGTTTGGGGTGCGTCCAGAAGGAAGCGCGGAGCTTACACCGGCTTGATGTTAGCCGCTTGCTTGCCCTTCGGGCCCGTCTTCACTTCAAACGTCACCTTCTGGTTTTCTTGCAGCGTCTTGAAGCCTTCCGTGCGGATTTCCGAGAAATGCGCGAACAGATCTTCGCCGCCGCCATCCGGCGTGATGAAGCCAAAGCCCTTTGCGTCATTGAACCACTTGACGGTACCGGTTTCCATATTACTTTTTCCTAAAAATGGTAAATAAGGCCGAAGCCCGGGGGTGCATGAAAATCAAGGAAGGGGTAATGGGACCAACCGGAGTACCGTTGATGGGCGACCTACGAAAGAACCACTTCACTCGCCACTTGAAATCCTGCTCCAACTTTATACGGCGATTTCGCCAAAAGGTCAACAGTCTGTGAGACTCTCGGCCATACTTTGACAGACTTGGTCGTAAATTTCTTACAAAGCTTGCGGATCTGGACATCTTTTTGTTAGGGAGAACCCTTGATTTCGCTGCAGTAATACGGTGCAACCGTTAAACTACGCGCCGCGCGTCGGTTGCACCTGATTTGCCTCTTTCGACGCGCATTCATGCGTGTCACCCGTTCCTAGCGCCACAAGCGATGTCACGCGGTGCCGGCATGGTTCTGATTTAGGAGAAGACGTGAAAAGTTCTATACAACGGAACATCGGGCCATTCGCACTGATGCTGACCGGTTTGGGCTCGATTATCGGATCGGGCTGGCTGTTTGGCGCGTGGAAGGCCGCAAAGATTGCCGGTCCGGCCGCTATCTGCGCCTGGATCATCGGGGCGGTTGTGATTCTTGCGATTGCGCTGACCTACGCGGAACTCGGCGCGATGTTTCCGGAATCTGGCGGGATGGTGCGCTACGCGCGCTACTCGCACGGGGCGCTGGTCGGTTTCATCAGCGCGTGGGCCAACTGGATCGCGATCGTATCGGTGATTCCGATCGAGGCCGAGGCGTCCATTCAATACATGAGCACGTGGCCTTACGACTGGGCTCATGCGCTCTTCGTCAACGGATCGTTGACCACGAACGGCTTGCTGCTGTCCGCCGGGCTCGTGATCATCTACTTCCTGCTGAACTATTGGGGCGTGAAGCTGTTCGCGCGCGCCAATACGGCGATCACGATCTTCAAGTTCATCATTCCCGGCGCCACGATCCTCGGGCTGATGCTGACCGGCGTCCACACCGAGAACTTCGGGCAGACCACCGCGTTTGCGCCGTACGGCTGGTCGGCGGTGCTGACCGCCGTCGCGACGAGCGGCATCGTGTTCGCGTTCAACGGCTTCCAGAGTCCGATCAACCTCGCCGGCGAAGCGCGCAATCCGGCGAAGAGCGTGCCGTTCGCGGTGATCGGCTCGATCCTGCTCGCGCTCGTGATCTACGTGCTGCTGCAGATCGCCTACATTGGCTCGGTGAACCCGGCTGACGTGATGAAGGGCTGGAGCCACTTCAGCTTCGCGTCGCCGTTCGCGGAACTGGCGATCGCGCTGAACCTGAACTGGCTCGCGATCCTGCTGTACGTCGATGCGTTCGTGAGCCCGAGCGGCACCGGTACGACCTATATGGCGACCACGACGCGCATGATCTACGCCATGGAGCGCAACAACACGATGCCGAAGATCTTCGGCCAGGTGCATCCGTTCTATGGCGTGCCGCGTCCGGCGATGTGGTTCAACCTGTTCGTGTCGTTCATCTTCCTGTTCTTCTTCCGCGGCTGGAGCTCGCTCGCGGCGGTGATCTCGGTCGCGACCGTGATCTCCTACCTGACCGGCCCGATCAGCCTGATGGCGCTGCGCCGCGCCGCGACCGATCTCGAGCGTCCGCTGAAGATCGCGGGCATGAAGGTGATCGCCCCGTTCGCGTTCGTCTGCGCCTCGCTGATCCTGTACTGGGCGAAGTGGCCGCTGACCGGCGAAATCATCCTGCTGATGGTCGTCGCGCTGCCGGTGTACTTCTACTTCCAGGCGAAGTCGGGCTTCGAGGGCTGGGGCCGCGATCTGAAGGCCGCATGGTGGCTGGTCGCGTATCTGCCGGTCATGGCGGTTCTGTCGCTGATCGGCAGCAAGGAGTTCGGCGGCTTCGGCGTCCTGCCGTACGGCTGGGACATGCTGGTCGTGATCGCCTTCTCGCTGGCGTTCTACTACTGGGGCGTCAATAGCGGCTATCGCTCGGAGTATCTCGACGAGCGCGAAGAGCACGACGAAGTGCTCGAAGGGATCGGCGCGCATTAAGCGCTGCGCTCCCGAGCTGCCGGACCGCAACCGCGGTCGGTCTGGTCCGGACGAAACAAAGCCCGCCTGAGTTGCTCAGGCGGGCTTTTTTGTTGACGCTGCGCGGCGGCGGGCGTGTTGGCGATCCGTTGCCGGTTGGGCCCGCGCGCGCCGAAGCCGGATCAGGCGGAGCCGAACACGTAGTTGGTCATCGCCAGCGAGCGCTGGTAAGTGCCGAGCGACTGGATCGCCAGCGAGTAATCGTCGTCCGCGACGCCGAGTGCGGCGAAGACGGGCAGCAGATGCTCGTCGGTCGGGTGCATCAGCACCGCGTGCGGCGCCTGGCGGCGATAGTCGAGCAGCGCGTCGATGTCGCGTGCGGCGAGCTTCTCCTCGAACCAGCGGGTGAATTCGGCGACGCGCGGATCGGCATCTTCCGGACGCGCCGAAAAATCGGCGGCGCGCAAGTTATGCGTGATCTGGCCGGAGCCGATCACCATCACGCCTTCGTCCTTCAGCGCCCGCAGCGCGCGGCCGACGCGGAAATGATGTTCCGCGTTCAGATGCGGCTGGATCGACAGTTGCGCGATCGGCACGTCGG
This sequence comes from Paraburkholderia sp. Ac-20342, assembly GCF_017104985.1. Lineage (NCBI taxonomy): Bacteria > Pseudomonadati > Pseudomonadota > Betaproteobacteria > Burkholderiales > Burkholderiaceae > Paraburkholderia > Paraburkholderia sp. Ac-20342. The sequence continues at coordinate 20,573 of NZ_JAAGPQ010000043.1, forward strand.
CATGCGGGAACATAAGCAGCATCGGCACCCATGCGCCGTGGTCGAGGCCGTGCGGCTGAACGTCGGCGGCGATACCGTTCGCACCGAGCAGCGCGGCGGCGCTGCGCGCGACGTCGGGCGCGCCCGGCGCCGGGTACTGGATTTCGTACAACTGGCGCGGAAAGCCGTAGAAATCGTGGATGGTCTCGGGCGCCGTCGCGATGCTCGCGAGCGGCTGGGCGCTGCCCCAATGGGCGGACAGCATCAGCACGGCCTCGGGACGCGGCAGTTGCGCGCTCAGCGCGCCGAATTCAGCGGACGGCATCGACGGATCGATCGGCAACGTAGGCGCACCGTGGGACAGAAAAAGCGAAGGTAAGCGGTTCATGGCGACAACGCGGCCTTGCGGTCGCGGCGTGGAGATTGAATTACCACGAATATAAGTCCGCACGGCTGCTTGATAAACGGGCCAAAGCGGATTTGATTGTGTCGCCGATGTTGTTAATCGTCCCGTGTCGCTGCCAGAGCCGCCAGAGGGCGCGGCACGTACGCCGGTGCCGCGAGCCGCGGTGCCGGGCGTCAGTCCTGCGCGTTGCGCAGCCCTTTCCAGGCGGGGGACAGCGCCGGGCCGAGCGCGAACAGATCGAGCACGCGCGCGACCGTGTGATCGACCATCTCGTCGATCGAAGCGGGTTGGTTATAAAAGGCGGGGAGCGGCGGAAAGATTACGCCGCCCATTTCGGTGACGGCCGTCATATTGCGCAGATGCGCGAGGTTGAACGGCGTTTCGCGCACGAGCAGCACGAGCCGGCGGCGTTCCTTCAGCGTGACGTCGGCGGCGCGCGTGACGAGGTTGTCGGAGAAACCGTGCGCGACGCTCGCGAGCGTCTTCATCGAGCAGGGGGCGACAATCATGCCGTCGGTCGCGAACGAGCCCGACGCGATGCTCGCGCCGATGTCGCGTACCGAATGGACGACATCCGCGAGCGGATGCACGTCTTCCTTGCCCAACTGGAGTTCGTGCTGGATGTTGAGCCATCCCGCGCTTGAAACCAGCAGATGGCTTTCGACGCCGCCAAGCCGGCGCAGTGTTTCGAGCAGCCGGACGCCGTAGATGGCGCCGGTCGCGCCGGTGATCGCGACGATCAGCCGGCGGGGCGCCGCAGCGCGTGTTTCCATGGCTTGCGGCGCCCGTGGGGAGCGAACGTCAGGCGGCCGCGAACAGCTGCTGCAGTTCGCCCGATTCGTACATCTCCATCATGATGTCAGAGCCGCCGATGAATTCGCCCTTCACGTACAGCTGCGGAATGGTCGGCCAGTTCGAGAACACCTTGATGCCCTGGCGGATTTCGTCGTCTTTGAGAACGTCGACGGTCTCGATTTCGCTGACGCCGCATGCCTTCAGGATCTGGATGGCACGGCCGGAAAAGCCGCACATCGGAAACTGGGCCGAGCCCTTCATGAAGAGGACGACGTTGTTGCCGTCGACGATTTGCTTGATGCGTTGTTGTGTATCCATGGCTGACCTTGCGGTTCCGATATGTGTAGGGAATAGGCTGAAATGATAGCGGATTTCGGTACGGTGAGCCGGGGCCGCATCGTCCGGCAGGGTTCGTGCGGCGGGCCGTGCGTGCGCGATTTCCTCTCCGCTGGCGCGCGCGGTCAGGCCGCTCCGCCGCGCCACGTGCCGCCGCTGATCCGCTCGATGCCGGCGAGGTCACGCTCCGAACGGACCGCTGCGAAACCCCGCGCGGCGAGCAGCGCGCGCACGGCTTCAGCCTGGTCGTAGCCGTGCTCGATCCATAGCACGCCGTCGGCGACGAGGCGGGCGGGCGCGCCGGCGACGATCGCGCGGATCGCGCTCAAGCCGTCCGCTTCGTCGGTGAGCGCGCCACGCGGCTCGAAACGCAGATCGCCTTGCTGCAGATGCGGGTCGCCGCTCGCGATATACGGCGGATTGCTGACGATCACGTCAAAGCGCAGCGCCGCGTCGAGCGAGCCGTACCAGTCGCTTTGCATAAACGTCACGGGGCCGCCCGGGCGATTGCCGTCGAGCAGACGCATACCGTTGCGCGAGGCCACCGCGAGCGCGTCGGCGGAGCGGTCGAGCGCCCAGAGCCGCGCGTCGGGCCGCGTTGCCGCGAGCGCCACCGCGATTGCGCCGGTGCCGGTGCCGAGATCGAGCACGCACGGCCGCGACCGGTGTTCCAGCGCCGCGAGCGTGGTTTCGACCAGCAGTTCGGTTTCGGGACGTGGGATCAGCACGTGCGGCGTGACGGCGAATTCGAGCCCGAAAAACTCGCGCGTGCCGACCAGTTGCGCGACCGGCTCGCCGGCCGCGCGGCGCGCTTCGAGCACGCGGTAACGCTCGACGCTCGCGGGATCGAGCGCTTCGTCGCCGCGCGTAATCAGCTGCGTTTGCCGCCAGCCGAGCACGTGCGTGAGCAGAATCCGCGCTTCGAGCCGCGGCAGCGGCGACGCGCGCAACAACGCGCCAGCCGTGGCGGGCGGCGTGAGGGGAGGCGAGGGGGCGTCGCTCATCGTCGAGGCTTCATTCAGTCATTCGGGCCGGCGCGGCGTCAGTCCGCGTCGCCGAGCGAGGCCAGCAGCTCGGCCTGATGCTCGCTGACGAGCGCCGCGATCAGTTCGCCGAGATCGCCGTCCATGATCGCATCGAGGCGATACAGCGTCAGGTTGATGCGGTGATCGGTGAGGCGTCCCTGCGGGAAGTTGTAGGTGCGAATCCGCTCCGAGCGGTCGCCCGAGCCGATCAGGTTCTTGCGCGTGGCCGCTTCCTTCGCCTGCTGCTCGTTGGCCTGCTTGTCCTTGATGCGCGCGGCGAGCACCTTCAGCGCGCGGTCCTTGTTCTTGTGCTGAGAGCGGTCGTCCTGACATTCGACGACGATGCCGGTCGGCAAGTGCGTGACGCGCACCGCCGAGTCGGTCTTGTTGATGTGCTGGCCGCCCGCGCCCGACGCGCGGAACGTGTCGATGCGCAGGTCGGCCGGATTGATTTCGACTTCGCCGATCTCGTCCGCCTCGGGCATCACCGCGACCGTGCAGGCCGACGTATGGATGCGGCCCTGCGTTTCGGTGGCCGGCACGCGTTGCACGCGATGTCCGCCCGACTCGAACTTGAGCTTCGAATACGCGGCCTCGCCGGCGATCCGCACGATCACTTCCTTGTAGCCGCCGAGGTCCGACTCGCTCGCCGACATCATCTCGACCTGCCAGCGATTGCGCTCGGCAAAGCGCAGATACATGCGCAAGAGGTCGCCCGCGAACAGCGCGGATTCGTCGCCTCCGGTGCCCGCGCGGATTTCGAGGAAGATGTTGCGGTCGTCGTTCGGGTCTTTCGGCAGCAGCATTTTCTGCAACTCGACGCCGAGTGTCTCCATGCGCTCGCGCGCGGCGCGGATTTCCTCTTCGGCGAAATCGCGCATCGAGGCATCGGCGAGCAGTTCCTGCGCGGTGGCCGCGTCGTTCTGCGCCTGGCGCCACAGCGCGTATTGCTCGACGACCGGCCCCAGCTCCGCGTGTTCGCGCGTGAGCTTGCGGTATTGGTCGAGGTTCGAGGTAATGTCGGCGCGGCTCAACAGGTCGTTCAGTTCGGCCAGCCGGGTGGTGAGCTGGTCGAGCTTGCGTTGCATGCTCGTTTTCATCGGACGGGTAGCGGAGCGGGCTCCGGAAAGGAAGGCTGCCAGGGGCGGGCGAAGGCCCGGGACGGAGACGCGTGACGAGCCACATGCTGTGTGGCGCGCACGATGCGGCGAGCGCCGCTAACGCTCCGAGGAGCCGGAATGTTTGTAGAAGCCGCTCATCAGCTCGATGAGCGTGTCGCGGTTGTCGCTGCTCGCGCGATTGAGCGCGTGCGTCGGGCCATGGATCAGCTTGTTGGTGAGCGCTTGCGACAGCGCTTCGAGCACGGCGGCCGGGTCGTCACCGCGCGCGAGCATTTTCTGCGCGCGCTCGACTTCCACGCGGCGCAGCGCGTCGGCCTGCGTGTGCATGTGGCGGATCACCGGCACGATGCTGCGTGCGTCGAGCCACTGCATGAAGTTCTGCACGCGCGTTTCGATGATCGACTCGGCCTGCGCGACCGCGGCTTGCCGCGACGCATTGCCTTCGCGGACGATCGCGCCGAGGTCGTCGACGGTGTAGAGGAACACGTCTTCGAGCTGGCCGGCTTCGGGTTCGATGTCGCGCGGCACGGCGAGGTCGACCATGAAGATCGGACGGTGGCGGCGCGCTTTCACGGCGCGTTCGACCGCGCCGAGGCCAATGATCGGCAGCGTGGACGCCGTGCACGACACGATGATGTCGAATTCGTGCATGCGCGCCGGCAGTTCCGACAGCGGAATCGCCCGGCCGTTGAAGCGCTCGGCGAGCCGCATGCCGCGCTCGGCGGTGCGGTTCGCGACGACGAGCTCGCGCGGATGCTGGGCGGCGAAGTGCGTCGCGCACAGCTCGATCATTTCGCCCGCGCCGATGAACAGCACGCGCTGATTCGCGATCTTGTCGAAAATGCGCTGCGCGAGCCGCACCGCGGCGGCAGCCATCGACACCGACTGCGCGCCGATTTCGGTCGTGCTGCGCACTTCCTTCGCGACGGCGAAAGTGCGCTGGAACAACTGGTTCAGATAGGTGCCGAGCGCGCCGGCTTCGGACGCGGTGCGCACCGCGTCTTTCATCTGTCCGACGATCTGCGTTTCGCCGAGCACCATCGAGTCGAGCCCCGACGCGACGCGGAACGCATGCCGCACCGCTTCGGACTGCGGCAGTGCGTAGACGTGCGGCGCGAGTTCGTCGATCGGCAGGTTGTGGTATTTCGACAGCCACTGGATCGCGGCCTCGCGCGCGGCGAGGTCGTCGGTGACGCAATAGAGTTCGGTGCGATTGCAGGTGGACAGGATCGCCGCTTCCGGCGCATTGGGCGCCATGCGGCCCAGCCAGATGCCCTTGAAGGTGTCGAGGGCGGGCTTGATCTGTTCGAGCGGAAACGCCACGCGTTCGCGCAAGGCGACAGGCGCAGTGTGATGGTTGATTCCGATCGTTAGAAGCTGCATTTTGGGGAGCTATCGTTCAGCTCCATATTATAGCGTTTCCTCGATTTTCACATTCTGCACGCCGCATACCCCGCATGCGTCAGCCCGCGTCGGCCGCGTTTTCCAGCGGAACCGGGTCGAGCTGGTAGCCGTAACCATAGACCGGCACCAGCGAATAGCCCAGTTCGGGGCGCAACTGCAGCTTGGTGCGTACCCGCGACGCATGCGTGTCGACGGTGCGCGACTTGACGTCGCGGCTCCGTGTCCACACGGTTTCGAGGATGTGCGCGCGCGGCACCGGGCGCGCGAGGTTGCTGAACAGCAGCAGGGCGAGACGGAATTCCTTGGGCGTCAGGATGACGCTCAGATCGCGGAAGGTCACGGTAAAGCTGGCGGCGTCGAACGCATAGCCGCCGATGACGTTGCGCCGCCGGTTCGCCGGCCGCCGCAGGCCCGCGCGGCGTTGCAGCGCCTCGACGCGCGCCAGCATTTCGGGGCCGCGCACCGGCTTGCTCAGGCAGTCGTCGGCGCCGGCGTGCAGCGCGGCGACGATCTGGCTTTCGCGCGGCTCGGTGATCATCATCATGATGGGCAGGCCCGGCAGGATCGAGCGTGCGCGCGGGATCACGTCCTCGGCGCAATGGTCGCCGGCCCAGCTTTCGGTGATCAGAAGGTCGAAGTATTCGTCGCGGGCGCGCTGCAGGAACTTGGCGCTGGTGGTGAAGTGCTGGCACACATGGCCGCCGGCGAAGATGAGCCGGTCGACCAGTTTGGCGTGTTGCACGTCCGGTTCGATAAGGGCGATGCGCATGGCGCGGCGTCAGCCTGGCAGCGGCGGGGAGTCCGATTTTTTCGTCACGCTGACAACTTGCCTAACCAAACCCCGACCCCTAAACTCAACCGCTATGCGGAAAGCGCCGTGCTGAACTTCTATAGTTAACGAGGCAAAAATGCTAGCTTTGCCAGCTACTTTCGCCTATCAGATAAATCCGAAAATAATTTTGTCCCGCCAGGAAGGCCGCCTTCAGGCCCATTTTGAAGACCGCTTTGAAGCTCGGTTTGACGCTCGCTTCGAAGACTGTTTCGAAGGTCATCTGGAAACTCATTGGGAATTCCGTTCAGGAGCCTATTCCTGATGGGTTGGCCAGGTATCCTCGTGTTAGGCGTGGCGGTCGGCCTCGCGGGCTGGTGGCTGCATCCGCTGCGCCGCTCGAGCCGTGTCCGCTGGTGGATCGCGCTGCTGGCCGGCGTGCTCGGCACGAGCGTCGCGCGCATGGCCGGCAACGTGACAGGCTTCTTCCATGACGGCGATATGCTCGAATGGCCGGTGTGCACCGCCGTTGCGCTCATTGCCGTCGGCGTGACGGTCGGCCTCTTTGCGGACCGGACCCGCCGCCGATGAATGTGCTGACGAGTGCGCCGATGAACGCGTCGATGAACGCACCCATAGCCGCGCCGATCAATCCATCGATGAATCTTTGCAGGTAACACCATGAACGCTCGACTCCCAGAAACCTCTTCCATTCCCGAGCGCCTTGCGAGCCTGCGCGCCGCGATGGCGCGCGAAGGCCTCGCCGCTTACCTCGTGCCGTCCGCGGACCCGCACCTGTCCGAATATCTGCCGGGGCGCTGGCAGGGCCGCCAGTGGCTGTCGGGCTTCACCGGTTCGGCCGGCACGCTGATCGTGACTGCTGATTTCGCGGGCGTCTGGACCGACAGCCGCTACTGGGAGCAGGCGAGCGCGCAACTGGCCGGCACCGGCGTCGAGCTGATGAAGATGACGGGCGGCCAGCAGACCTCGCCGCATTTCGAATGGCTTGCGCAGAACGTCGCGAGCGGCGGCACGGTCGGCGTGGACGGCGCGGTGCTCGGCGTGGCCGCGGCGCGCGCGTTGAGCGCGGCGCTGAGCGCGCGGGGCGTGCAACTGCGCACCGACGCCGATCTGTTCGACGCGATCTGGGCGCAGCGTCCGTCGCTGCCGGCCGACGCCGTGTTCGAGCACGCCGCGCCGCAAGCGGGCGTCGCGCGCGCGGAGAAGCTCGCGCAGGTGCGCCGCGCGATGGCCGACAAAGGCGCGCAGTGGCACTTCATCTCGACGCTCGACGATCTCGCGTGGCTGCTGAATCTGCGCGGCGCCGACGTCAGCTACAACCCGGTGTTCGTCGCGCATGCGCTGATCGGCACGGATCGCGTGTCGCTGTTCATCGCCGACGGCAAGGTTTCGCCGGCGCTCGCCGAGGTGCTCGCGCGCGACGGCATCGGCGTCGAGCCCTATGCGAATGCCGCGGCCGCGCTCGCCGTGCTGCCGGCCGGCAGCACGCTGCTGATCGACCCGCGCCGCATCACGTACGGCTCGCTGCAGGCGGTGCCGTCGTCGGTGACGGTGGTCGAGGCGGTCAACCCGTCCACGTTCCTGAAGTCGTGCAAGACCGCCGCCGATGCCGCCCACGTACGCGCGACGATGGAACAGGACGGCGCCGCGCTCGCCGAATTTTTCGCGTGGTTCGAAAGCGCATTGGGCCGCGAGCGCATCACCGAGCTGACCATCGACGAACGCCTGACGGCCGCCCGCGCGCGCCGTCCCGGTTTCGTGTCGCTGAGCTTTTCGACGATCGCCGGTTTCAACGCGAACGGCGCGATGCCGCACTATCGCGCGACCGAGGCGTCGCACGCGGTGATCGAGGGCGACGGCCTGCTGCTGATCGACTCGGGTGGCCAGTACCTGAGCGGCACGACCGACATCACGCGCGTGGTGCCGATCGGCACGCCGAGCGAGGCACAGCGGCGCGATTTCACGATCGTGCTCAAAGGCATGATCGCGTTGTCGCGCGCACAATTCCCGCGCGGCATCCGCTCGCCGATGCTCGACGCGATCGCGCGCGCGCCGATCTGGGAAGCGGGTGCGGACTACGGCCACGGCACTGGCCACGGCGTCGGCTATTTCCTGAACGTGCACGAAGGTCCGCAGGTGATCTCGCACTACGCGCCCGCCGAGCCGTGGACCGCGATGGAAGAGGGCATGATTACGTCGAACGAGCCGGGTCTCTACCGGTCGGGCAAGTGGGGCGTGCGGATCGAAAATCTTGTGCTGAACGTGGCCGCCGAAAAAACCGAATTCGGCGATTTCCTCAAGTTCGAAACGCTGACGCTGTGCCCGATCGACACGCGCTGCATCGAACTCGCGCTGCTGCGCGACGACGAGCGCGCGTGGCTCAACGCGTATCACGAGACGGTGCGCGCGCGCCTGTCGCCGCATGTGACGGGCGACGCGAAAGCGTGGCTCGAACTGCGCACGCAGCCGATCTGAACGTAGCGAGACCCGAGCAAGACTCAAGCAAGACCCGAGCGAGGAGCCTGCATGGCGATCAAGGCAGTGGTGTTCGATTTTGGCGGTGTGCTGATCGACTGGAGTCCCGAGTATCTGTACCGCGAACTGATTCCCGACGAAGCCGAGCGCCGCTGGTTTCTCACGCACGTCTGCTCGATGGACTGGGTGATTCGCCAGGACGGCGGCCAGCCGATCGCCGAGGCGACGGCTGAACTGATCGCCAGGTTTCCCGGCCACGCGCCGCTGATCCGCGCGTTCTACGAGCGCTGGCACGAGATGGTGGCGGGCGTGCTCGCAGACGGCGTCGCGCTGATGGAAACGCTCGAAGCCGCCAACGTGCCGCTCTTCGGCCTCACCAACTGGTCGGCCGAGACTTTTCCGTACGCATGGGAGCACTACCCGGTGCTGCGGCGGTTTCGCGACATCGTCGTGTCGGGGCGGGTGAAGCTCGTGAAGCCCGACCCGGCAATCTTCGCGGAAATGCGCCGGCGCATCGACGCGCAACTGCCCGGCATCGAACCCGCCGAACTGGTCTTTATCGACGACAACCTCAAGAACGCCGAAGCCGCGAGCGCGCTCGGCTGGCACGGCGTGCATCACACGAGCGCCGCGCAAACCGGCGCGAAGCTGCGCGGGCTGGGGCTGCCGGTCTGAGCCGGACGTGCGGGCCTACTGCCCCAACAGGTTCTTCAACGCATTCCCGAGCCCCTTTACGGTCTCGCCCGCGCCTTTCGCGACACCCTCGACGCTCACGCCGAGGGCCTGCGCGAACCCGGCGCCGATGCGCGCGAGCAGGCCTTCGCGCACCGAGAACTTCGGATCGCGCAAATCGCCATCGAGCACGAAATGCAGCGAGACGTTGCCGTTGTGCGACTTCAGCGCGGCGACGGCGGCGCGCGTCGGAATCGACATGAAGGTGTCGAGCGGATTGTCGCTTTCCGCGAGTTGCAGATTGCGCACCGTCACGCTGCCGGGCGCATGCAGGCGATAGTCGCGCACCGTCGATTCCACCGTCAGGTCGATCGTGCCGCCCGTCACCTGGGCACGCGCGCCGGCCTTCTTCAGCAGATACGGATCGAGCAGCGCGATATCGACGCCTTGCAGCCTGCTCGTGGTCTGCGAATCGCGGCTTGCGATCCTGATCCAGCCGTCGAACGTGACCGTGCCCGTATGCACCGGACCTTTGAGCGAGCCCCGCACGCTCACGCTGGTCGGCTCGTTGAGCGACGGCAGATGCAGATTGTCGACGCTCGCATGGGCGTTGCTGACCGTCACTCTGAACGGTGGCGGCCCGACGGTCATGTCGTAGAAATGGAAGTTGCCCTGCTCGAAGCGGATGTGATCGACCTGCTTCTCGCGCGGAGTCGACGGCCCGGCGCCGTTGCCGGGTGGATTGCCACGGTTCAGCGATTCGCGCAGATTCGGCAGTAGCCTGAGCGAGCCGTCCTTCGTGCGCAGCACGGCGAGGTCGAAGCCGCGCACGACCACTTCGCGGATATGCATGCGCCGCGCGAGCAGATCGCGCAGATCGGGCGTGATGGTGATGTCGTCGGCGCGCAGCGGCTCGCCGGCGGGCCAGCCGGGCGGTGCCTTCAGCAGAACGTGGGAGAGGTGAACCGAGGTGAGGCCGACGTCGATGCGTTCGACGCTGCCGAGCGGGCCGAGCGCCGCGTTGACGCGAGTTCTGACTTCCTGTTGCGCGAACAGCAGCACGCCGATTGCGACGAGCATCAATGCCAGCAGCGTGCCGCCTACGATGACGATCCAGCGCTTGCCCTTCGACATCGCCATGTTTGTCTCCTCGTCACCGCGCGGCGCGGTATGGCTGTGAACGGTCCATGCGCACGCTGGGCGCATGGACCGGGGCGCGGGCAACTGGCGTGGTGCCGGCGTCATGCGGCATGAGCCCCGCATGAACCGGCGTGATGCCGGTATCACGCCGACTTGGCGAACGATCGCCGTCACCGCACCTGTGCCAGCAATGCCCGTGCCGCGTCGGCAACCCTATCCGGCGTTCGCCGGACGAGCCATGCCACGCCGCGTCACCTCACGTCACGTCACCTCACCCACCCGCCGTCCGCTCAGCGCGAGATCGGCTTGTAGCGCAGACGCTTCGGCCGCGCGGCTTCTTCGCCGAGGCGCGCGCGCTTGTCCGCTTCGTACTCCTGGTAGTTGCCGTCGAAGAAGGTGATTTGCGAATCGCCTTCGAACGCGAGGATGTGCGTCGCGATGCGGTCGAGGAACCAGCGGTCGTGCGAGATCACGAGCACCGAGCCCGCGAATTCGAGCAGCGCGTCTTCGAGCGCGCGCAGCGTTTCGACGTCGAGGTCGTTCGACGGTTCGTCGAGCAGCAGCACGTTGCCGCCCGCGATCAGCGTCTTCGCCAGATGCAGACGGCCGCGCTCGCCGCCCGACAGATTGCCGACGACCTTCTGCTGGTCGCCGCCCTTGAAGTTGAAGCGGCCGATATACGCGCGCGACGGCGTTTCGTAGCGGCCGACCGTCAGCACGTCGGCGCCGCCCGAGATTTCCTCGAACACGGTCTTCGAGCCGTCGAGCGCGTCGCGGCTCTGGTCCACGTAGGCGAGCTTGACGGTCGGGCCCTGGACGATCTCGCCCGAATCCGGCTGCTCACGGCCCGTCAGCATGCGGAACAGCGTCGACTTGCCGGCGCCGTTCGGCCCAATGATGCCGACGATCGCGCCGGCCGGAATCTTGAAGCTGACGTTATCGAGCAGCAGTCGGTCGCCATACGACTTGCTGACGTTCTTGAACTCGATCACTTCATTGCCGAGACGGTCGCCGACCGGAATGAAGATTTCCTGCGTCTCGTTGCGCTTCTGGTATTCCTGGCTGTTCAGTTCCTCGAAGCGGGCAATACGCGCCTTCGACTTCGCCTGACGGCCCTTCGGGTTCTGGCGCACCCATTCGAGTTCCTTCTTGATCGCCTTCTGACGCGCCGATTCCGACGCTTCTTCCTGCTTCAGGCGCGCTTCCTTCTGATCGAGCCAGCTGCTGTAGTTGCCCTTCCACGGAATGCCGTGGCCGCGGTCGAGTTCGAGAATCCACTCGGCGGCGTTGTCGAGGAAGTAGCGGTCGTGGGTGACGGCGACCACGGTGCCCGGGAAGCGCGTGAGGAACTGCTCGAGCCATTCGACCGATTCCGCGTCGAGGTGGTTGGTCGGCTCGTCGAGCAGCAGCATGTCCGGCTTTTCGAGCAGCAGCTTGCACAGCGCGACGCGGCGCTTTTCGCCGCCCGACAGATGTTCGATCTTCGCGTCCCACGCGGGCAGGCGCAGCGCGTCGGCGGCGATTTCGATCTGCTGCTCGGCGCTGCCGTCGCTCGTCGCGAGAATCGCCTCGTACTTCGCCTGCTCGGCGGCGAGCGCGTCGAAGTCGGCATCCGGCTCGGCGTAGGCCGCGTAGATTTCGTCGAGCTTCTTCTGCGCGTTGAAGACGTCGCCGAGACCTTCCTCGACCGCTTCACGCACGGTCTTCTGCGGATCGAGCTGCGGCTCCTGCGGCAGGTAGCCGATGTTCAGGTTCGGCATCGGCGTGGCTTCGCCCTCGATCTCGGTGTCGACGCCGGCCATGATGCGGATCAGCGTCGACTTGCCCGAGCCGTTCAGGCCGAGCAGGCCGATCTTCGCGCCGGGAAAGAACGACAGCGAGATGTCCTTGAGGATCTGGCGCTTGGGCGGCACGATCTTGCCGACCCGGTTCATGGTGAAAACGTATTGGGCCATTTGCTTGCAGTAGACGTTAACGACGCCGGCCGCGCGAGGGGCGGGCAGTCGAGGGTGGATGGGTAATCGGTGTGAGGGCCGGGCGGAACACCCGGCGCCGGCCGGCGCGGCGCCGGACTCGGACGACGCTGCCGCGCGCGGCGTGTGGTTCAGGTGGCATTGTACTTCGCGGCGGGGCTGGCAAGGCAGCGGGAATTCCAGTGGCAGACCGGTTCGCGCGGCGGGCCGGGCAGCGTCTTGTACACCCTCTCGCGCGCCGTTCCGCCGATTCTCAGAGCCATTGCGCGACGCCGCCGTGCCGCGAGCAGGTGCCTCTGCGATGCTGGCTGAAACTGTAGCTGCCGTCGCGGCAACGCGCGGTCGCGCCTTCGGGCGCCCTGCCCGATAGCGAACGGACCGGCGCATGCACGGTGTTGCCGTCGCGATTCGTATAGGTGTGGTGGTTGCTGAGGTTCGATTCGTCGGGATTCGTGCCCGGCGCGACGTAGGCGAATGCCTGCGCTGCGCTCAACAGCAGCGCAGCGGCAATCACCGCATACGGGCGGAGGGCCCGGAGGGCGAGGCTTTTCATGATTCCCCGAAGCGTGGTGATGCGTTGTTGTTCGTTCTTTGTTCCGGCTGCGGCGCGAGCCGCTGGACGCCGTCATGGCATCCCGACATCGCTCAGTTCGCGCGCCGTCCGGTCTGCGGATCGAAGAAGTGCAGATGCTGCGCGGGCAGCACGACCTGCAGCGTCTCGCCCGCTGCCGGACGATGCGCATGCGGCAGCCGCGCAGTCACGTCGTGCTTGCCCCAACGGCCGTGCGCGAGATTGTCCGCGCCGAGCAGTTCGCAGGATTCGACCGTGAGCGGCGCGGTCGGCGCGTCGGCCGTACCCGGGCTCATGTGCTCGGGGCGAATGCCGAGCGTCCATTCGAGGCCCGCCGCGACTTCGCGGCCGATCGACGGCACGCCCGCGAGCGGCAGCTTCGGACCGTTGCCGGCGACCTCGAAGGTCGCGCCGTCGTCGGAGACGCGGCCGTCGAGCAGGTTCATCCCCGGCGAGCCGATAAAGCTCGCGACGAACACCGTGGCCGGCCGCTCGTAGACCTCGGTCGGCGCGCCGATCTGCTCGGCGTGGCCCTTGTTCATCACGATCACGCGCTGCGCCAGCGTCATCGCTTCGATCTGATCGTGCGTCACGTACAGGCTCGTGGTCTTGAGCCGCGCGTGCAGACGCTGGATTTCGAGGCGCATCTGCACACGCAGACGCGCGTCGAGATTCGACAGCGGCTCGTCGAACAGAAACACGGCCGGCTCGCGCACGATCGCGCGGCCCATCGCGACGCGCTGCCGTTGCCCGCCCGACAGTTCGCGCGGCTTGCGTTGCAGCAGCGCGCCGAGTTCGAGAATCTGCGCGGCGGCTTCGACGCGCTTCGCGATCTGTGCGCGATCGACGCCGGCGATCTTCAGCGCATAGCCCATGTTCTCGGCCACGCTCATATGCGGATAGAGCGCGTAGTTCTGGAACACCATCGCGATGTTGCGGTCCTTTGGCTCCAGTTCGTTGACGACCTTGCCGGCGATCGAAATGCGGCCGTCGGAGATGCGCTCGAGCCCCGCGACCATGCGCAGCAACGTCGATTTGCCGCAGCCGGACGGGCCGACCATCACGACGAATTCGCCGTCGGCCACGTCGACGTCGATGCCGTGCAACACGAACTGTTTGCCGTCGTAGGTTTTCTTCACGCCTTGCAGAGTCAGTGCAGCCATGCTGTTCCAGCCTTTGAGTTGCTTGCCGCGCGTTGCCTTTCTGCGCCGTTCGACGGGCGGCGCGCGGGGGTTTTTCTATGCGGCGCATAACGACGCCTCGCGGCGCGGCCCGCCGTGCCGCGCCGTGTCGATCACTTCTCCGAATCGACGAGGCCGCGCACGAACCAGCGCTGCATCGTCAGCACGACGACGAGCGGCGGCAGCATCGCGAGCAGCGTGGCCGTCATCACCAGATGCCATTCGGTCGCGGTATCGCCCGAGGCGATCATGCCCTTGATGCCGACCACGGCGGTCATCAGCGACTGCTGGCTCGTGATCAGGATCGGCCACAGATACTGGTTCCAGCCGTAGATGAAGGTGATCACGAAGAGCGCGGCCATCGTGGTGCGCGACAGCGGCAGCACAACGTCCCAGAAGAAACGCAGCGCGCCCGCGCCGTCGATGCGCGCGGCTTCCATCAGCTCGTCCGGCAGCGTCTTGAAGAACTGGCGGAACAGGAACGTCGCGGTGGCCGAGGCGATCAGCGGCAGCGTCAGGCCGGTGTACGTATTGCTCAGATGCATCGACGACACGACCTGCACGGTCGGGAAAATGCGCACTTCGACCGGCAGCATCAGCGTGACGAAAATCAGCCAGAACGCGGCAGTGCGAAACGGAAAGCGGAAATAGACGATCGCGTACGCGGAGATCATCGACACGGCGATCTTGCCGATCGCGATCACGAGCGCCATCACGAGGCTGTTGAGCAGCATGCGGTTGAACGGCGCGGCCGCGTTGCCGGTGCCCTGCGTCCAGATCGTGACGATGTTCTCGAACAGATGCGTGCTCGGCACGAGCGATAGCGGCACCGTGAACACTTCGTGCTCGCTCATGGTCGCCGCGCAGAACGCGACGTAGACCGGAAACACCACCAGCACGACGCCGACGATCAGCACCGCGTGGCAGAACAGGTCGAAACCGCGGCGGTTCTCGATCATGAGTATTGAACCCTGCGTTCGATGAAGCGGAATTGCACGACGGTCAGCGCCACGACGATGACCATCAGCACGACCGACTGCGCGCCCGAGCTGCCGATGTCGAGCCCCTGGAAGCCTTCGGCGAAGATCTTGTAGATCAGCGTGCGAGTCGCCTGGCCGGGGCCGCCGCCGGTCGCCGCGTCGATCACGGGGAAAGTGTCGAAGAACGCGTAGGTGATGTTGATGACGAGCAGAAAGAACGTGGTCGGCGACAGCAGCGGCAACGCGATGCCGAAGAAGCGCCGCACGGGACCGGCGCCGTCGATCGCGGCCGCTTCGATCAGCGAGCGCGGAATCGCCTGCAGGCCCGCGTAGAAGAACAGGAAGTTATAGCTGACCTGCTGCCACACCGAGGCGAGCACGACGAGGAACATCGCCTGGCCGGGATTGAGCGCGTGATTCCACACGACGCCGTATTTCGCGAGCGCATAGGTGACGAGGCCGATGCTCGGGTTGAACAGGAACGACCACAGCACCGCGGCGATCGCGGGCGCGACCGCGTACGGCCAGATCAGCAGCGTCTGATAGGCCTTTTTGCCGCGCGTCACGCGATCGGCGCAGACCGCGAGCAGCAGCGAGATCACGAGGCCCGACACGGTGACGAGCGTGCAGAACACGATCGTCGTGTTGAACGAGGCCAGATACAGCGGATCGGCGAAAAGCTGTTTGAAGTTCGCGAGGCCGACGAACTCGCTCGACGTGCCGAACGCGTCCTGGCTTTGCGTCGATTGCCAGAGCGCAACGCCTGCGGGCCACAGGAAGAACACCAGCGTGATGAGCAGCTGCGGCGCGACGAGCAGGTAGGGCAGCGCGCTGGTGCCGAAGTAAGAGCGCTTTTCCATCGGGATTCCCAAGGGGGCTGCAATGGCGGCGGGTTGCGGCGCAGCGGCATCGCAACCCGCCCGCGGGCGATGCCCGGTCTAGTTGCCGGCCTTTTCGAAGCGGCGCAGCAGATCGTCGCCGCGCGCGACGGACGAGTCGAGCGCCTGTTGCGGCGTCTTCTTGCCTGCCCACACCTGTTCGAGTTCCTCGTCGATCACGGTGCGGATCTGCGGCATGTTGCCCAGACGCAGGCCCTTCGTGAACGGCAGCGGCGGCTTGTTCATCATCTGGCGGATCGCGGTGTCGCTGCCGGGGTTCTTCTCGTAGAAGCCCTGCTGGCGCGTCAGATCGTAGGCGGCGGTGGTGATCGGCAGATAGCCGGTGTCCTGATGCCACTTCGCGGCGACTTGCGGTGTGGCCAGATACGCGAGGAACTTCGCGACGCCCTTGTAGACGGCCGGGTCCTTGCCCGACAGCACCCACAGGCTCGCCCCGCCGATGATCGCGTTCTGCGGCGCGCCCTTCACGCTCTCGTCGTACGGCATCATGCCGGTGCCGAAGTTGAACTTCGCGTATTTCTTGATCGTGGCGAGCGAGCCCGACGAGTTCGTAATGATGCCGCAGTCGCCGCTATAGAACTTCGACACGGGTTCGTCCTTGCGGCCGACATAGGTGAACGAGCCGTCCTTCGCCATGTTCTGCAGGAACTGGATGTGCGCGACCTGCAGCGGCTTGTTGAATTCGAGCTGCGCGTCCATGCCGTCGAAGCCGTTGTTCTTCGACGCGAACGGCGCCGCATGCCACGCGCTGTAGTTCTCGAGCTGAATCCAGCTTTGCCAGCCCGACGAATAGCCGCACGACATGCCCGAGGCCTTCAGCTTCTGCGCGTCGGCGTGCAGTTCGGTCCAGGTCTTCGGCGGCTGGTTCGGATCGAGCCCGGCCTTCTTGAATGCATCCTTGTTGTAGTAGAGCACCGGCGTCGAGCTGTTGAACGGCATCGAGATCAGCTCGCCGGTTTTCGAGTCGCTGTAATAGCTCGCGATGGTCGGCACGAAGGCTTTCTGGTCGAGCGGCACGCCGGCGTCCTTGAAGACCTGCGTGACCGGGACGATGGCTTTCTTCGCCTGCATCATCGTCGCGGTGCCGACTTCGTAGACCTGCAGGATGGCCGGCGCGTTGCCGCTGCGATAGGCGGCGATGCCGGCGGCGAGGGTCTGGTCGTAGGAGCCCTTGAAGACGGGCACGATCTTGTAGTCGCTCTGAGATTTGTTGAAGTCGTTCGCGATGTCGTTCAGACGTTCGCCCAGCGCGGCTTCCATGGCATGCCAGAACTGGATTTCGGTCGCGGCGTGGGCCGCCTGGCTGAGGCCGACGCTCAATACGGCGGCGACGGAAAGTGAACGGATCAACGGCTTGCAATTCATCGATTTGTCTCCTGTGTCGATCGGGGTCAGCGCTTTAACGCTGACTCCGATTCCATGACGGTATGCGGACGGGCGCGGACGCGAATCGCGCGATTCTATTTGGCTTCGATGACATTCCGGCGTCGGCGGCCAGGCGGCGTGGAAGCGCTTCTGGCGGGGGCCGGAAGCCGCAATGTAACACCGGCTGTCAGGAAACGGAAACAGGCGGGGCGAGGTGGTGGGCGGGGGATGGGGGATGCGGCGAAAGGCGGCGGCAATGAAAAAGCCCGCTTGGGGCGGGCTTTGGAGCAGGCTTTTCGGAAAGCTCATGCCGCGATGGAAAAGCGCGCGTGCTTTGCGCGCTCGCATTCTAGCTATTGCCAGGAAGCAGTTTTAGCAGGTGTGCGACAGGCTCTGCCAGTTGCAACATGCCGGTGGCGATTGTCACGGAGTTCGCCACATTGGCCAACGCGCTCGCGACTTTCTGCCCCAGTGCGGTGTCTTGCAGGACTCGACCGTAGGCCTCATCAAATGCAACGTTGCCGATGGCGGTGTTCGTTGCGTCAAGCACAGGAAATATACCCGTGATGAAATATTCGTCCAGGCACTCAATCAAGCGGCCCAGGTAACGGACGATAGTGAGCTTGACGTCGTCCGGTAGTTCATTGGACGAGACAATTTCCTTGCGGAGCTCCACCAGCTTGTCTCGCTGATCGCTAAGGCTGCTGATGTCAACTGCCTGAAGCTTCTCCCGCTCCTCCAGCAACGATGCGGTGAATCCGAGAGACACTATCGAATGGTCGTGTACGTGCGAAATGAAGCTGGCCCACTGCCCGTTCAGATTCTGCTGGGTGATGCCCGTCTTCAGTTGCAGGTGAAGCGTCTGGATGGATTGCAGATGCTTCGAAAACGAATCGTTGACGATATCAACGACCTCTCGCGAGAGGTAGAGTAGTTTCGCGATGCGAGCAAGCAGTTCGCCTTCATCCTCGGTCCTGAGAATTCTTCGCCACACTGACCGGCAATTTTCCCCGGCCGCGGTTTCTTTGCACTGTTTCAGAATCTCGTGCAGCCTATGCGCCGGGTTGTCTGCAATATTCTTGGTCATGGAAAGCGAGGATCGAACGAACGATTTCTTAGCGGCTGGTGATTATATGTGATGCCCTGCGACTGTTAGGGGCGACTGTTCCGAGATTCGACACGGACCTGATTGCAGTCGCAGGTGCTTATGCTGCGCGTGAAGTGGCTTAGACGTTGAACAAAAAGTTCATCACGTCCCCATCATGCACGACGTACTCCTTGCCTTCCGCGCGCATCTTGCCGGCTTCCTTCGCGCCTTGCTCGCCCTTGTAGGCGATGTAGTCGTCGAAGCCGATCGTCTGCGCGCGGATGAAGCCGCGTTCGAAGTCAGTGTGGATCGCGCCGGCCGCCTTCGGCGCCGTATCGCCGATATGGATTGTCCACGCGCGCACTTCCTTCACGCCGGCCGTGAAGTAGGTTTGCAGGCCGAGCAGCTTGAAGCCCGCGCGGATCACGCGGTTCAGGCCCGGCTCTTCCATGCCCATGTCGGCGAGGAACACTTCCATGTCGGCTTCGTCGAGGTCGGCGATTTCCGCTTCGACCGCCGCGCACACGGCCACGACCGGCGCGCCTTCGGCCGCGGCGAACTTCGTGACCGCGTCGAGGTGCGGATTGTTCTCGAAGCCGTTTTCCTTCACGTTGGCAACGTACATGGTCGGCTTCGCGGTGATCAGGCAGAACGGCTTGAGCGTGGCCTGTTCCTCGTCGGTCAGGGCGAGCGCGCGGACCGGCTTGGCCTGGTCGAGCTGCACGCGGACCTTCTCGAGCACCGCGGCGAGCTTGACCGCTTCCTTGTCGTTGCCCGACTTGGCCGCCTTCGAGTAGCGCGCGAGCGCCTTTTCGACGGTGCCGAGGTCGGCGAGCGCGAGTTCGGTGTTGATGACTTCGATGTCCGACAGCGGATCGACCTTGTTCGCGACGTGAATCACGTTGTCGTCCTCGAAGCAGCGCACCACGTGCGTGATCGCGTCGGTTTCGCGGATGTTCGCGAGGAACTGGTTGCCGAGCCCTTCGCCCTTGCTCGCACCGGCCACGAGACCGGCGATGTCGACGAATTCGACCACGGCCGGCAGAATGCGCTCGGGCTTGACGATTTCGGCGAGCGCCTTCAGGCGCGCGTCCGGCACTTCGACCACGCCGACGTTCGGCTCGATCGTACAGAACGGATAGTTTTCGGCGGCGATGCCTGCCTTGGTCAGCGCGTTGAACAGGGTGGACTTGCCGACGTTAGGCAAGCCGACGATGCCGCATTTGAGGCTCATGGAAATCCTTCAGTGAATCAGTAGGTTGCGTGAGGCGCTCGACGCTGTGCGCGGATTCGGCAAGCCTTCGCGCGGGGCGTGGCGCGGCAGGCTCAGCGGAGCGGACAAGTCACCGAATCGGGGCGTTGGCTCGACGATTGGGTGCGAGTTTTCACGGAAAGCGCAATTGTAACCCGTCCGGATGGGCTTTCCGCTGTGATGCATTTCGTCATATCCACTGTAAAATCGTTAAATCAGGGCCGTCAGAGCCCACTTTTCGGGGGAAGAACGTGCGAATCATCGGATGGGTCGGAACCGGCGTCGTCGTGGCGCTGATCGTGGGCGGGGTCGCGACATGGGTCTCGCCGAATTTCGACGAAGCCCAGGCCACCACGGACCGGCAGACGATCGAATGCCTGACGGGCCGCCTGAGTCAGGAAGATCGGGCAAGCATCGCGCAGTTCGCCGACAGGAATGACTTCGATTCGCTCTGGCACGTGTACGACCGCGTGTTCCCCGACTGCGCGGTGCGCGGCGATCAACGCGATCGCAAGGCCCAGCTCGAAGCGGCCGCGTGGCGCATCCTGTCGTCCGATCCGGATTTCATGCGCATCCGCGAGGCCAACGCGGCGCTTGCGGCGAGCGCGCCGCACTAGGGCCGAGCGGGTCCGATGGGGGCGGAAGGCCCGCAACCCCGCGGCTATAATGCGCGCATGAACGCACACCACCAGACCTTTGATGCCGCCGTGATCGGCGGCGGGCTCGTCGGCAAGACCGCGGCGCTCGCGCTCACGCAAGGCGGGCTGCGCGTCGCGCTGCTCGCGCAGCCTTGCGCGGCGCCACCTGCCGGCGCGGCCTTCGACTCGCGGGTCTACGCGTTGTCGTCGAGTTCGCAGGCCCTGCTCGAACGGCTGCGGGTCTGGCAGGCGCTCGACCCGGCGCGGCTCGGGCCCGTCTACGACATGCGCGTGTACGGCGACGCGCACGCCGAGCTGCACTTCTCCGCGTTCCAGGCTTCGGTGCCGCAACTGGCGTGGATCGTCGAGTCGTCGGTGATCGAGCGCGCGCTCGACGCCGCGCTGCGCTTCCAGCCCAATCTCACGTGGATCGACACGCGCGCGCAGGCGCTCGATTTCAGCGCCGACAGCGCGAGCGTCGGCCTCGCCAACGGCAGCGTGCTCGAAGCCGACCTCGTGGTCGGCGCGGACGGCGCGCATTCGTGGGTGCGCGCGCAGATCGGCTCGAAGATGGTGCGGCGCGACTACAAGCAGACCGGCGTGGTCGCCAATTTCAAGGCCGCGAAGCCGCACGGCGAAACCGCCTACCAATGGTTCCGCGATGGGGAGATCATCGCGCTGCTGCCGATGCCGGACGGCCATGTGTCGCTGGTCTGGTCGGCGCGTACCGGGCACGCGGAGCAGCTGCTTGCGCTCGATCCCGAGCGGCTCGCCGCCGAAGTGGAGCAGGTGAGCGGCGGCCAGTTCGGCGCGCTCGACTGCGTGACGCCCGCGCAAGGCTTCCCGCTCGCGCTGCAAACCGTGGACCGGCTCGTCGCGCCGCGCGTCGCGCTGGTCGGCGATGCCGCGCATCTGATCCACCCGCTCGCGGGGCAGGGCATGAACCTCGGCCTGCGCGACGTCGCGGCGCTCGCGAGCACGGTTGCCGGCAAGGAAGCGTTTCGCGACCTCGGCGACATGGTGCTGCTGCGCCGCTACGAACGCTCGCGCCGCGAAGATATCCGCGCGCTGATGATCGCCACCGACGGTCTGCAAAAACTCTTCTCGATACCGGGCCCGCTCGCGCGGGTCGTGCGCAATACGGGCATGGCGTTCGTCGGTGCCCAGCCGTTCGTCAAGCGCTGGCTCGTGTCGGCCGCGCTCGGATGAGGCACGGCGCGCGGGGCCGCCGCCGTGCGGAGAACCGATGGCCGATGGCCGATAAGCGGCGGTCGGGGCGGGTATCATGAGCGGATCGCCGCCTTGCGGTCTGACCCAATGTGCGCCTGAAAAGCGCAGCCGGAACGTGAAAAAATGCGCTCGATGCGCGACTGAACTCAGGACTCCAGCATGAAAACGACCTTCCGCATGGCCGCCGCCGCACTCGCGATCGCCGCCGCCACGCTCGGCTGCTCGGCCCAGGCCGACCAGACCACCGACAAGCTCAAGGCGACGCTGCAAACGCGCCTGAACGACGTGACGATCAAGAGCATCACGAAGTCGCCGATCGCCGGGCTGTACGAAGTCAACCTCGGCACGCAGATCATCTATAGCGACGCCAACGGCGACTACCTGATGCTCGGCGACATGGTCGACGCGAAGACCCGCAAGAATCTGACCGAAGCGCGGCTGTCGGAAACCAACCGCATCGACTTCGCGAGCCTGCCGTTCGCGAATGCCGTGAAGGTCGTGCGCGGCAACGGCTCGCGCAAGATGGCCGTGTTCTCCGATCCGAACTGCCCGTACTGCAAGCAGCTCGAAACCTCGCTGAAGTCGATCGATAACGTCACGGTCTACACGTTCCTGTACCCGGTGCTGTCGCCGGACTCGGCCGTCAAGTCGAAGTCGATCTGGTGCTCGGCCGATCGCGCGAAGGCCTGGGAATCGTGGATGCAGAACCATCAGGCGCCGACCGCCGCCGGCACCTGCGACACCGCCGCGATCGACAAGAACCTCGCGCTCGGTCATGCCATGAACGTGGACGGCACGCCCACGGTGTTCCTCGCCGACGGTCGCCGCCTGCCCGGCGCCGTGCCGGCCGACCGGCTCGACCGGGAACTCTCCGCGGTGCACTGAGCCCCGCACAATCATCGGAAAGAAGGCGCGGGAAGCGCCTTCTTTCGCATCAAGGGGCGCCATCTCGGGTTATCCCAGGCCGCCCCGTTTTCGACTCCCCCATTCCAATTTGCCCACCGCTGCCGATGAAGCCGATCCGCTACACCATCGTTCCGAGTCACCCCGTCGCCCATCTGTTCGAAGTTACCGTGACCGTTGCCGACCCCGATCCGGCCGGGCAGCGTTTCATGCTGCCGGTATGGATTCCGGGCAGCTACATGGTGCGCGAGTTCGCGCGCAACATCGTCACGCTGCGCGCGGTGAACGAGGCGGGCCGCAAGGTGCGCATCGACAAGATCGACAAGCACACGTGGCAGGCCGCGCCGGTAAAGGGCGCGCTGACGCTGCGCTACGAGGTGTACGCATGGGACCTGTCGGTGCGCGCCGCGCATCTGGACGATACGACCGGCTTTTTCAACGGCACGAGCGTGTTCCTCTCGCCGCTCGGCCATGAGGACGCGCCATGCGTGGTCGAGATTCAGAAGCCCCAAGGCGAGGCGTACCGTAACTGGCGCGTCGCGACCGCGCTGCCGGAAGCGCGCGCCACGAAGCGCTACGGCTTCGGCGAGTACCGCGCGCAGAACTATGACGAACTGATCGACCATCCCGTGACACTCGGCACGTTCGCGCTCGCGACGTTCAAGGCGCATGGCGTGCCGCACGACGTCGTGATCGGCGGGCGCGTGATCGGGCTCGACATGGAGCGGCTGTGCGCGGACCTGAAGCGCATCTGCGAGGCGCAGATCGCGCTGTTCGAACCGAAGTCGAAGAAGGCGCCGGTCGAGCGCTACGTGTTCATGACGCAGGCCGTGACCGACGGCTACGGCGGGCTCGAACATCGTGCCTCGACGGCGCTGATCTGCAATCGCACCGATCTGCCGGTGCAGGGCCGCGAGGCGATGAACGAGGGCTACCGGACCTACCTCGGCCTGTGCAGCCACGAGTATTTCCACACCTGGAACGTGAAGCGCATCAAGCCGGCCGCATTCGCGCCGTACGACCTGAGCGTCGAAAACTACACCTCGCTGCTGTGGCTGTTCGAGGGCTTCACCTCGTACTACGACGATCTGATCCTCGTGCGCAGCGGCGTGATTTCGCAGGACGACTATTTCGGGCTGCTCGGCAAGGTGATCGGCGGCGTGCAGCGCGGCAGCGGCCGTCTGAAGCAGAGCGTCGCTGAAAGTTCGTTCGACTCGTGGGTCAAGTACTACCGGCAGGACGAGAACGCGCCGAACGCGATCGTCAGCTATTACACGAAGGGCTCGCTCGTCGCGCTCTCGTTCGATCTTGCGATCCGCGCGCAAACGGGCAACCGCAAATCGCTCGACGACGTGATGCGTCTCCTGTGGCAGCGCTTCGGTCGCGATTTCTATCGCGGCAAGCCGGCCGGCGTCGCGGAAGACGAGATCGAGGCGATTTTCGCGGAAGCGACCGGCGTGCAGCTCGGCGGGCTGTTCGCCGAGGCCGTGTACGGCACGCGCGATTTGCCGCTTGCCGAATTGCTCGCGCCGTTCGGCGTGGCGCTCGCGCCTGACTTCGACCGCAATGGCAAGCCGTCGCTCGGCGTGCGTCTGCGCGGCGGCGCGGATTGCATGCTGGCGGCCGTGCACGAGGGCAGCGCCGCGCAGAAGGCCGGGCTTTCCGCCGGCGACGTGCTGATCGCGCTCGACGGCCTGCGCGTGACCGGCGGCAATATCGACGCGCTGCTCGCGCGCTATCAGCCGGGCGCGAAGGTCGAGCTCCACGCATTCCGCCGCGACGAGCTGCGCGTCACGCAGGTGCGGCTCGACGGTCCCGAAGTGGCGCGCTACAAGCTCGCGGTCACCGACAAGCGGGCCGCCACGCGCCGCGCTCGCGAACGCTGGCTTGCAAGCTGAGCGTCATGCCTAACGTTATTGATTGACGGCTGAGGGCGGGGATTGTTCTATCAATGCAACAATCCTTCGCTGCCGGATAGCTTTTTCGCGGACCGGTAAAAAAACACAATGGCTCCACTCGCGCAACACAGCGCGCCCCCTACTGGAGTCAACCATGACCACGATCCTGCAAATCAACTCGGCAGCCCGCTCGCAAGGCGCGAACTCGACGATGCTCGTCAACGAGCTGACCGCGAAGCTGCAACAATCGAACCCGGGCGCGCAAGTCGTCGTCCGTAACCTGCAAGCCGAACCGCTGCCGCACCTCGACGACGCCGTGCTTGGCGCGTTCTTCACGCCGGCCGAGCAGCGCACGCCGGAGCAAGCCGAGATCGCCGCGCGCAGCGAAGCGCTGATCGCCGAACTGCAAGCCGCCGACATCGTCGTGATCGGCGCACCGATGTACAACTTCGGCATCTCGTCGCAACTGAAGACGTACTTCGACTTCATCGCCCGCGCCGGCATCACGTTCCGCTACACCGAGAACGGCCCGGTCGGCCTCGTGACGGGCAAGAAGGTGCACGTCGTGTCGGCACGCGGCGGCAAGTACATCGGCACGCCGAACGACAGCCAAACGCCGTACCTGAAGAGCTTCCTCGGCTTCCTCGGCATGACCGACGTGAACTTCATCTACGCCGAAGGTCTGAACCTGGGCCCGGACGCAGCCAGCGCCGCGCTGAGCAACGCGCGCGAAGCGATCGCCGCAGTCTGAGTCATCTCGTTGCGCCGTGTGGTGCCGCTTGATCGCGGCGCCGGTGGTGAAACGAAAAAACGCCACGGATAGGGTTCTCCATCCGTGGCGTTTTTGTTTTCTGGCAGTGCGACCGGTTCTGCGCGCCGGTTACCGCGTGTTCAGTCAGGCAAGCATCTGCGCTTCGTCCGGCAGGCGCCAGTCGATCGGTTCGCGGCCGTGCTTCACGAGATACTCGTTCGCCGTCGCGAAGTGCCCGCAGCCGAGAAAGCCGCGATGCGCCGACAGCGGCGACGGATGCGGCGCCTCGAGCACGCAATGCGACTTGCCGCCGAGCAGCGCGCGCTTGGCCTGTGCATGCGCGCCCCACAGCATGAACACGAGGCCATCGTGGCGTGTCGCGAGTTCGTGGATCAGCGTGTCGGTGCATTTCTCCCAGCCGCGTTTCGCATGGCTCGCGGCGCTGTCGCGCTCGACGGTCAGCACGGTGTTCAGCAGCAGCACGCCCTGTTTGGCCCAACTGTCGAGACAGCCGTGCCGCGGCGTTTCATGGCCGAGATTCGCGGCGATTTCCTTGAAGATGTTGCGCAGCGACGGCGGCGGGCGCACGTGCGGCGCGACCGAGAACGCGAGCCCGTGCGCCTGCGGCGTGCCACGGTCTTCGCCGTGATACGGGTCCTGGCCGAGGATCACGACTTTGACGTCATCGGGGCTCGTCAGGCGCAGCGCGCGAAACACGTCGGCCGGGTAGATCGTTTTACCGGCGGCGCGCTCGCCGTCGACGAAACGGCACAATGGCGCGTAGGCGTTGCTGTCGATGAACGGCTTCAGATGCGCGTGCCACGCGGCGGGCAGGACATCGAATTGGGCTTCGAGCGTGGGCGGGGCGGTGGGGTCGGCCGGCTGTTGCGGTGCGGTGGCGGGCATGGCCGGCGTCGGGGACGCGGCCTCAGCATCGCCGAACAGCGAAGCCTGCGATGGATTGGAGCGGGTACGGGAAGCGGATGTCATGGCGGGGAAGTGTCGCAGCAAACGGCGGCTAGCTCAAGGTGCGGCGGAGCGGGGATTGCGTGGCCGGGAATCCGGTTGCCGGGGCTGGCCGTGATTGCCATGAGTGCACGGCGTTCGACCGCGAGCAGCGCCTAAAGCGCCTAAAGCACTGACTCGCGCCGCCGCGTCGGCGTCATTCGCCGGCCCGCAACTGGTAGCCGCGCTGCGCCTTGCTGATATCGTCCGGCGCGAGGCCGGCAATGTGTTGACCGAGTTCCGCCGCGAGCGTGTGAAGCGCCGCTTCGTCGCCGGATTTCAGTTCGAGTTCGATTTCGGAGATCGGCGCGCGACGCGTCTCACCGCCGACTTCCGCGAGCACGTTGCCCTGATCGATCGCCGCCTCGATCCGCGCGCCGTCCACTTCGAGCAGCCACAGCGTGCGCGTGAAATTGGTGCGGAACAACTCGATCAGCGACGGCGCCGCCTGCTGCAACGCCGCCGCAGCAGCCGGCTCGTCGCAGACGCGCAGCAACGCGTCGATGTCGAGCTTCGCATCGGCCACCGGCAATTCCCATTCGTGCCGGCTATGCAAACCGTTCGTCGCGTGGCCGACCGTCTTGAAGGTTTGCAGCCAGCCGTCCGGCGTCTGCCGCAAACGCAGCGCGCTCTTCGACGACGCCAGCGTCAACTGCGGCGTGTCGAAGTAAAGGTTCACGAGCCTGATCGCCTGACCGTCCTTGCCGGCGCGTGCGACAAACCACTGCGTCGCCGCCTGCACCTGCGCGGGCGGCAGCGCCAGCTTGATTTCGCGTTCCATGCCCATGATGCGTGTCCTCGTGGCGAGCGTTTGTGCGCGGCCGATGCGTCGACGTCGATACTTCGAGACGGCAACGCTCAGGAAAACATCTGCTCAAGCGCCACGCCAGGCTCGTCCGCGCGCATGAACGCCTCGCCGACGAGGAACGTATGCACGTCCCGCGCGCGCATGCGCTCCACGTCCTCGCGCGACAGGATGCCCGATTCGGTCACGACGATGCGGTCGTCCGGAATCGCGTCGAGCATGCCGAGCGTCGTGTCGAGCGAGGTTTCGAACGTGCGCAGATTGCGGTTGTTGATGCCGATCAGCGGCGTCTTCAGCGTGAGCGCTTCCTTCAGTTCGTGGTTGTCGTGCACTTCGACGAGCACCGCGAGGCCGAGCGAATGCGCGAGCGCTTCGAAGTCCTGCATCTGCGCGGTGTCGAGCGCGGCGGCGATCAGCAGGATCGCGTCGGCGCCCATCGCGCGCGCTTCGACGATCTGGTACGGATCGACGATGAAGTCCTTGCGCAGCACCGGCAGATTGCATGCCGCGCGCGCCTGCTGCAGATACGCGGCGCTGCCCTGGAAGAACTGCACGTCGGTCAGCACCGACAGACACGCCGCGCCGTGCTTCTCGTACGAGCGCGCGATGTCGGCCGGCACGAAGTGCTCGCGCAGCACGCCCTTCGACGGGCTGGCTTTCTTGACCTCGGAGATCACCGCGGCGAGACCCGCCGCGTGCTTGGCACGCAACGCGCCGACGAAGTCGCGGACGTCGCGCGACGAGGCTTCGAGCCGCAGTGCTTCGAGCGGCGCACTTTGTTCGGCCGCCCGAATTTCTTCGCGTTTGACCGCGATGATGCGGTTGAGGATGTCACTCATCAATATTTCCCTACGTGATTACTGCCTGAATTGCTGGGTAAAGCGCACGAGTTCGTCGACCTTCGCGCGCGCCTTGCCGCTCGCGATCGCCTCGCGCGCAAGCTGGATGCCGTCCGCGATCGATGCCGCCACATTCGCTGAATAGAGCGCCGTGCCCGCGTTCAGCGTGACGATTTCGCGCGCGACGCCGGGCTTGTTGTCGAGCGCTTCGAGCAGCATGACTTTCGATTCGCTCGCGTCGGCGACCTTGAGCGTGCGGTTCGACACCATCTGCATGCCGAAGTCTTCCGGATGGATCTCGTATTCGCGGACCTCGCCGTCGCGCAACTCGCCGACCAGCGTGGCCCCGCCGAGCGAGACTTCGTCCATGCCGTCCATACCATACACGACCAGCACATGTTTTGCGCCGAGACGCTCCATCACGCGCACCTGAATGCCGACGAGGTCCGCGTGAAACACGCCCATCAACTGGTTCGGCGCGCCGGCCGGATTGGTGAGCGGGCCGAGAATGTTGAAGATCGTGCGCACGCCGAGTTCGCGGCGCACCGGCGCGACGTTCTTCATCGCCGGATGATGGTTCGGCGCGAACATGAAGCCCATGCCCGTTTCCGTGATCGACGCGGCGACCTGTTCCGGTTGCAGATCGATGTTGACGCCGAGCGCTTCGAGCACGTCGGCGCTGCCCGACCTGCTCGACACGCCGCGATTGCCGTGCTTCGCGACCTTCGCGCCGGCCGCGGCCGAGACGAACATCGTCGCGGTGGAAATGTTGAACGTATGCGCGCCGTCGCCGCCGGTGCCGACGATATCGACGAAGTTCGAGTTGTCCTGCACCTCGACGTGCCGGGCAAATTCACGCATCACCGTGGCGGCTGCGGTGATTTCGCCGATGGTCTCTTTTTTGACGCGCAGGCCGGTGATGATCGCCGCCGACATCACGGGCGAGAGTTCGCCGCGCATGATGAGGCGCATCAGGTGCAGCATTTCGTCGTGAAAAATTTCGCGGTGCTCGATGGTCCGCTGCAAGGCTTCCTGGGGCGTAATAGACATGGTCTCCTCTCTTTGTGTGTCAGGCGTGACCGGACGCGGCGTGACCCGGTGTCTTGCCGGCGGCGGCGAGCTTCGACTGCTTGACGAAGTTTTCGAGCAGCGCGTGGCCGTGTTCGGAGAGGATCGACTCCGGGTGGAACTGCACGCCTTCCACGGCGAGTTCCTTGTGGCGCACGCCCATGATTTCGCCGTCTTCGGTCCATGCCGATACTTCGAGGCAGTCGGGCAGCGATTCGCGCTCGATTGCGAGCGAGTGGTAGCGCGTCACCGTGAAGTGCTTCGGCAGGTCTGCGAATACGCCCCTGCAGTCGGTTTCGATCGTGCTGACCTTGCCGTGCATGATGGTCCGCGCGCGCACGACGCGCCCGCCGAACGCCTCGCCGATCGCCTGATGGCCGAGGCACACGCCGAGAATCGGCGTCTTGCCGGCGAATTCGCGCAGTACGTCGAGGGTGATGCCCGCGTGTTGCGGATTGCTCGGTCCCGGCGACAGGCAGATGCGCTCGGGGTTGAGTTTCGCGATGTCGTCGAGCGTGATTTCGTCGTTGCGGTAGGTGCGCACGTCTTCGCCGAGTTCGCCGAAGTACTGCACCAGGTTGTAGGTAAACGAGTCGTAGTTGTCGATCATGAGCAGCATGATTGCTCCTGGATTCCTGAGAGAACCGGGGTTTTCCCCTGTGGATTGGGGGCCTGGATAAATTTGCCGCGCTGTCGCCCCGGTCGCACGGGGTTACGCGGATGCCCGCGGTGGGGCCGCAAAGGAAGGTTGGCTGGCTTAACGCCAACCAAAGAGCAGGAGAACGGAGGGGAATCGAGCGCTGTGTCGCATGCTCAGCATTCTAACAGCAGGAATACGGACGCAGCGCAATGCCGTCTACGGAAGAAAGAACTGAGGAAAGATCTGTAGGAAGAAGCGACGGGAAAACGGTGTGACCAAGGGCTTGCCACGAATGCCCGAGCCGGGGGCTTGGGCATTCGCTCGTTTCGGTGCCGCTCTCAGAAGTAATGGACGACGCCCATCATCACGCCGGTCTGGTTGTGGCCCGCGACGACGTCGGTGTCGTAGCCGTTCAGGCCGAGGTTCGAGCCATGGCTGTTTTTCACGTAGCCGAGTTCGGAATACAGTGCCGTGCGTTTCGACAACTGATATTTCGCGGTCGCGGCCAGATACAGCGGCCGCTGTCCCGCCGAAGTAATGTCGGTCCAGAAGACGGCGCCGGCAAGCGTGAGCGGGCCGGACACGCGATATTCGAGGCCGGTCCAGAACTCGTTCGCATGACCCTGCGTGCTCGCATCGAGCGGTAAGGTGCTGCTCAACCACCGGTAGCCGACAAAACCCTTGGCCTTGCCGATCCGGTAGGTCGCGGCCGCCGCGAGATGCTGCTCCTTGCCGGATTGTGTGGCGATAGAAGTGCCGTTGCGCAGGTCGTAGACCACCATCGCCGCGAATGGGCCGGCCGCATATTCGACGGCGGCGCCGATTTCCCGCCCGACCTTGAATTCGCCCGGCACCTGGCTGCCGTTCGCAATCGTCGAGTCGTATCCGGTGCTATACAGCGCCTCGTAGTGGATCGAGCCGAAACTGCCCTGGTATTTGACCGAGTTGTCGGCTCTGCCCGCGAATTGCGCGTCGGTCTGCTTCAGGCCGTAGACGGTGTAGTTGAGCGGGTCGTAACGTACCGAGAAGTCATACATCGGCACCTTCTGCCGGCCGAAGGTGAGCGCCCCGTAGCGGCTGCTCAGGCCGACGAACGCCTGCCGGCCGAATAGCCGTCCGCCTTGCTGCGACTTGCCCGTGGTAATGTCGATGCCGCCCTCGAGCGTGAAGATCGCCTTCAGACCGCCGCCGAGATCTTCCACGCCCCTGAGTCCGATCCGGCTGCTTTTGACGCCGCCCGACTCCATGTGCAGCAGATTCGACGCTTTGCCCGAGCTATTGGGGACACCGGTGAGAAATTCCACGCCGGCGTCCGCGATGCCATACAGCGTCACGCTCGACTGCGCATGGGCACCCGCGCTCAGCGATGCCAGAAGCGCTCCCAGAAAAAGCGGTTTTATTCCGGTGAAGATCCCTTGATGACGCATTCTTGTTCTCCTTATGGGGTCGATAGCCGGCTCGCCCGACCTGATGGCGGGACGGATCGATTTTCGGTGGATAGATAGTTATACCTGGCACTACCGAAACGGCGATACACCGTTTCGGTAGTGCGGTGCGGCGCGTGCCGTTCGCTGCCGGTTCGGGCCCGCGCCGTGTGGAATCAGCGAACCCGGCGGGTGGTGTTCGCGTTGAGGATTCCCGTGCTGCGCGTTAGCGCGACGCGGCGTGCGAAACGTCCGGCCGGGATGTCATGGCCTGAATGTCGGCGTGGTCGGTGGCCGCGGAGGGTTCGTCGTCGAGCTTGATCCAGAACGTGAAAAGCGGACCGAGCAGCAGCACGACGATCGAGGCGGCGAAGGCAACGACCCATCTGCCGTGCGACACGTCGAGCAGCAGGCCGACGACGATGGGCGAGACGGCACCGGCCAACGCCATGCCGGTGAACGTGCATGCGCTCGACGTGGCCGAGTGTTCGCGAGAAACCTCGGTGCCGACCACCCACAGCGGCGAATCGGCGAGTTCCGAGCAGAAGAAGGCGAGCCCGAGGCAGATCGAACTGACGGTGATATCGCGGGTGAGCAGAAGCGGAATCAGGCAAACGATCGACGAGAGAAAGCCGAAAATGATGACTTCGCGGCGTGCGCGCAGCCGGTTGCCGGTGCGCTTGAGGCGCCAGTCGGTCATCATCCCGCCGACCGCCGTGCCGAGCGAGCCGCCGAGCAGCACGAGCGTGGAGAAGATCGCGTTGTGCGAGAGCTTCATGCCGTAGCGTTGCGAGAAGAGCGTCGGAATCCAGTTGAGGAAGAACCACAAGACCCAGCCATGGCAGAAGCACGCGGCAGTCGCGGGCCATACGCGGCGGATCATGTCCGGCCAGTTGATCGGCTTGCGCGCCGGAGTCGCAGCCGCGGCAACTGCTGCGTCGCCTAGGGTCGCGCCATGTCGCTTCGCCTCGTTGAGCCCGATATACATCACGACCATGTAAACGAGCGTGACCGCGCCGAGAATGATGAACGTGAGCCGCCACGAGAACGTGACGATCAGGCCGGTGACGATCAGCGGAGCAAGCGCGTTCGCGATGCGGCCGGTCGCGTGCATGAGGCCTTGCGCGGCGCCGCGGCGCTCTTCCGGAATCACGCGGGCGATCATCCGCGCGGCGGTCGGGTAAATCGGCGCTTCGCCCACGCCGACGAAGAAGCGCGCGGCGACCAGCGCGTACAGACTGCCGACGACCCCGGTGGCGATCGTCGCGATTGCCCACAGCGAGCCGTACAGCAACAGGCCTTTGCGGGAGCCGATACGGTCGCTGTGCCAGCCGCCCGGAATCATGAAGCAGCTGTAGGCGAGGGCGAAGGCGGAGAAGATGAAGCCGAGATGGGTGTTGCTAAAACCGAGTTCCTTGCTCATCACGGGGGCGGCGACCGACATATTGGTGCGGTCGACGTACATGATGAACGCCATGATGCAAAGCAGGACGAACGTGATCCTTGCCCTGCTTCGCGTAGGCTGCGAAGGGGACATGTCTTCCTCCATTCATTGTTTTACGGCGCGATCGCGCCGCGCGCGGCTCTCTGACCAGCGGAGCCCGCGCGCGCGGCGGTCATGGCACGGGATTTACTGGCGGAAGAAGCTGCTCAGCTCTTCGTAGGTCTCGTCGGGGCATTCTTCCTGCAGATAGTGGCCCGACGGCACGGTTGCGGTTCGCACGATGTTCGTCGCGTAGCGGCTCCACACTTCGGCCGCGTTGTGATTGCGTCCGACGCCGCCTTTCGCGCCCCACAGGATCATCGACGGCGTGGTGACACGGCGCCCCGCGTCGAAGTCGGCGGTATCCATGTCGAGGTCGATGCCGAAGGTCGCGCGGTAGTCCTCGCACATCGCGTGGATCACGTCCGGATTCCTGATGCAGCGGATGTAGTCCGCGAGCGCTTCCGGGC
This sequence comes from Paraburkholderia sp. Ac-20342, assembly GCF_017104985.1. NCBI lineage: Bacteria > Pseudomonadati > Pseudomonadota > Betaproteobacteria > Burkholderiales > Burkholderiaceae > Paraburkholderia > Paraburkholderia sp. Ac-20342. The sequence goes on from NZ_JAAGPQ010000043.1 coordinate 53,178, forward strand.
CGAAGAAGCTCGTGCCCTGGTCGGTCTTCGACAGCTTGCGGCGGATGAAGAATTCGGGGTCCGCGCCCATCATCTTTTCCGGCGTCGGATAGTCCTGAATCATGAAGAACCAGTGCCACGAGAACTTGCCCCACTGGCGCGTCACGTTGTTGAGCAGATGGTGTTGCGGCAGCATGTCCACGAAGGCCGCCTTGAGCACCGTCGATTCATGGTCGAGACACATGCGGTGCAGCACGCGCGCGCCGCGGTCGTGGCCCGCCGCATAGAACTTGTCGAAGCCGAGCGCCGCCATCACTTCGACCTGGTCCTGCGCCATCGCGCGGAACGAGTAGTCCGAGTGATCGCCGCCGCCGGGCGGCTTCGAGCTGTCGCCGTAGCCGCGCAGGTCGGTGCAGACCACCGTGAACTCTTTCGCGAGGCGCGGCGCGATCTTGTGCCAGGACAGGTGATTGAACGGGTTGCCGTGCATCAGCAGCAGCGGCGGGCCTTCGCCGCCCTTGACCGTCACAATCTCGGCGCCGCTCGTTTTGATCGTCGTTTTGGTGAAATTCTCAAACATGGGCATGACTGACCTCTATGGCAATGCGTAAGCAGGTTATTGCGGGTCCGCCGCGCGCGCCGTCTCCAGGCGGCGCGGCGGGCTTTCGATGCGATCGTGGTGCGTGTGCTTCAGTGCGCGAGCGCCGCGCGTGCGCTCTTGCGGGCGACCGCGGTGCGCGTCGCGACGTCGAATGCGGCGGCGGTCGCGCCGACATCCGCGGTGCCGGTGCCGACGATGTCGTACGCCACGCCATGCGCCGGCGTCGCATAAACGGTCTTCAGGCCGCCCGTCAGCGTGACGCCTTGCGAGAAGCCGAGCAGCTTCGTCGCGATCTGCCCCTGGTCGTGATACATGATCACCACCGCGTCGAAATCGCCGCGGCGCGCCTTGATGAACACGGTGTCGGACGGGAACGGGCCTTCGCTCGCGAGACCTTTCGCGCGCAGCGCTTCGAGGGTCGGGCGAATGATCGTGATTTCCTCGTCGCCGAACAGGCCGTTTTCGCCGCCGTGCGGATTGAGCGCCGCGACGCCGATGCGCGGCGCGGTCTTGCCGAACGCGCGCATCGTGTCGTGCGCGAGCGTGAGCGCGCCTTCGATGCGGTCGGGCTTCACCATGTCGACGGCCTTGCGCAGCGCGACGTGCGAGGTTACGCGGAAGGTCGAGAACTGCGGAATGATGTTGACTTCGCCGAAGTAGCCTTCGTGCTTCGTCCAGGCGGCGAACATCTGATGTTCGTCGTGATAGTTCCAGCCGCCGCGATGCAGGGCCGCCTTGTTGAGCGGCGCGAAGCAGATGCCGTCGAGTTCGCCCGCGAGCGCGAGGTCCGTCATGTACTTGAGCGTCTCGCCGGTGAGGCGGCCCGACTCGGCATTCAACTCGCCGCGCGGGTACAGCGCCGGGTCGACGTTGTGCAGATCGATCAGCGGAATCTCCGCCGCGTCGTGCACCGCGTCCTTCACGTTCGCGATCTTCACGTACGGAATGCGCTGGCCGGCGTCTTTCATGCCGAGTTCAAGCACACGCTCGTCGCCGATGATCACGACGTTCGCTTTTTCACGGGTTTCGGGAAGCGACAGCAGTTTGACGACCAGTTCCGGGCCGATCCCGGTGACGTCGCCGAGCATCAGGCCGATCAGCGGTTTCATGTGGGGGTTCTCCATATCGGTTGTAGTTGAGAGAAGTGGGCAATGCGGCAGCGCCGCGCGGGCTCGATCAGGCCGCGCCGGCAGGCAGCGGCAGCACGTGCGCCCAGGGGTTTTCCGCGCGATGCCGCGCTTCGAATGCTTCGATGTGCGGCAGCATCTTCAGCGATGCGCCGAGCACGTCAAGACCTTCAAGGAACATCTGCCGGTGCCGCTCGTCCATCCGGAACGAATACGTGCGGCCCGACGCGGTGCGCACCGTTTGCGCGGCAACGTCGATCGACAGACGGTTCGCCGCCGGGTTCGAAATTTCAGCGCTGATCTCGTCGATCTCTTCCGGCTTCAGGATGATCGCGAGCAGCCGGTTGTTCGCCGCGTTGTAGTAGAAGATTTCGCCGTAGCTCGGCGCGAGCACCGCTTCGATGCCGCTTTGCAGCAGCCCCCATACCGCGTGCTCGCGGCTCGATCCGCAGCCGAAGTTGGCGCCGCCGACCAGCACTTTCGCGCCCGCATAGGCCGGCGTGTTCAGCACGAAGTCGTCGCGCCGGCTGCCGTCCGGCAGGAAGCGCAGGTCGTACAGCAGGCCGGCGGCGAGGCCGGACTTGTCGGTGCCGAGCAGGAACTGCTTCGGCATGATCTGATCGGTGTCGAGATTGGCGATCGGCAGCGGTGCGGCCACGCCTTCCATGCGCGAGAAATCAGGCATCGTGGTGCTCCCATTTGCGGATGTCGGTGATGCGTCCGGTGATCGCGGCGGCGGCGGCCATTGCCGGGCTCATCAGATGCGTGCGGCTGTCGCGTCCCTGACGGCCTTCGAAATTGCGATTGGTGGTCGAAGCGCAGCGCTCGCCGGGGCGCAGCACGTCGTCGTTCATCGCGAGGCACATCGAGCAGCCGGGTTGGCGCCATTCGAAGCCGGCCTTGATGAAGGTATCCGACAGCCCTTCCTGTTCCGCTTGCGCGCGCACGGCGCCGGAGCCCGGCACGATCATCGCGCGCACGGTGGGGGCGACGTGCATGCCGTCGCGCAGCATCGCCGCGACCGCGCGCAGGTCTTCGATGCGGCCGTTGGTACACGAGCCGATGAACACGCGATCGATCGGCGTGCCCTCGATGCTCGAACCCGGTGCGAGGCCGATGTAGTCCAGTGCGCGCGCGGTCGCCGCGCTCACGACGTGATCGGCGCTGTCTTCGGGCGCGGGAATCAGGCCATCGACGGGGATCGCCTGGTCGGGGCTCGTGCCCCAGGTGACGTAGGGCGCGACGTCGGCGGCGTCGATGGCGAGGTCGGCGTCGAACTGCGCGCCGGGGTCCGTGCGCAGCGTGCGCCATGCCGCGATCGCCGCTTCCATTTGCGCTTCGCCCAGATTGCCGCGATGCGCGCGCAGATACGCGAAGGTCGTGTCGTCCGGTTCGATCAGCACGGCGCGCGCGCCGGCCTCGACGGTCATGTTGCACAGGGTCATGCGCGCTTCGATCGACAGCGTGCGGATCGCCTCGCCGGTGTATTCGACCGCATAGCCGCGCGCTCCTTGCGCGCTGATCTTCGCGATCACGCACAGCACGAGGTCCTTCGCGGTCGTGCCGGCCGGCAGGCTGCCGTTGATCTGGATGCGCATCGTGCTCGCGAGACGGTACGACAGCGTTTGTGTCGCCAGTACATGCTCGATTTCCGACGTGCCGATGCCGAAGCCCAGCGCGCCGAATGCGCCGTAAGTGGTCGTGTGGCTATCGCCGCACAGCACGACCATGCCGGGGCGGATCAGGCCCGATTCGGGCGCGACGACGTGCTCGATGCCTTGCAGCGGATCGTTGACGTCGAACAGCTTGATGCCGTATTTCGTGCAGTTGCGCGTGAAATTCGCGGCCTGGCGCGCGGCGGCGTCGATCGCGATCACGCGTTTGCCGACCGGGTCGGGGCGCGTCGGAATCACATGATCGACCACGCCCATCTGCTGCTCCGGCCGCAGGACGCCGATGCCGCGCTCGACGAGGCCGTTGAAAGCCTGCGGGCTGGTGTATTCGTTCATGATGTGCAGGTCCGCATAAAGCAGGACGTGCTGGGCGTCGAGTTTCGCGACCGTGTGCGACTCGACGAGCTTCTGATACAGCGTGCTCGGCACATCTCCTCCGATGGTGTGAGGGCCCGATGACGCGTCCGCGAAGGGCGGTGAAAACGGGCAACGTTTCTATGCGAAACAGTCTACAGAGATGGTTAATGCATATAATGCGTTTTTCTTTAATCTATTTTTAAGTTAAATTTATAAATAGGCCCGCCAGTGGATTCCATTTCGGATCTTGCGTTTTTCGTGCAGCTGGTCAAACACGGCAATCTGTCGGCGCTGGCTCGCGAACTCGGCGTCACGCCGCCCGCGGTTACCGCGCGGCTCGCGCGGATGGAAGCGCGCCTCGGCGTGCGGCTTCTGAATCGCACTACCCGGCGCATCAGCGTGACTCAGGAAGGCGAACTGTATCTGTCGCATGGCGCGCGGCTGCTGGTCGAGCTCGAAGAACTCGACCGGATGGTGTCGAGCGCACGGGCGATTCCGAAAGGCCTGTTGCGCGTGAACGCGACATTCGGTTTCGGGCGGCGCCATATCGCGCCAGCGGTCTCCGAGTTCGCGCGGCGCTATGCGGAAGTGGAAGTGCAGTTGACGCTGACCGATCGCTCGATCCGCCTCGCGGACGAAGCCTATGACGTCGGCATCTGGTTCGGCGAGATTCCCGATTCGCGGCTCGTCGCGCGCAAGATCGCGCCGAACCGGCGTTTGCTGTGCGCGTCGCCGGCCTATATCGAGAGTGCCGGTGTGCCGGATACGCCGCGTGATCTGCAGGCGCACAAGTGCATCGTGCTACGCGAGAACGACGCGGCTTACGGCACATGGCATCTGAGTCGCGGCCGCAAGCAGGAGACGGTCAAGGTGCGCGGCGCGTTGAGCACCAATGACGGCGAGACCGCGCTCGTCTGGGCGCTGGACGGTCACGGGATATTGATGCGCTCCGAGTGGGACGTGTACCCGCATTTGCGCTCGGGCGCGTTGAGTGTCGTGTTGCCGGAATGGTCGTTGCCGGTCGCGGACGTGTACGCGGTGTATGGCGAACGGCTCAACGTATCGGCGAAGGTGGTGGCGTTTATCGACTTTCTCGCCGAATGGTTCGGCAATGCGCTGGGACGCGCGGACAGCGAATACGGCCAATGGGGGGCATGAGCGAGGGCACCGGGAGATGGCGGGTGACGGTGGTCCGTTGTTGTCGTTGTTGCTGTTGCGCCAGGCTCACGAGCGAGCGCTATGTGCCATAACCCGGGCACGATAAGGGGCGCACGCCATTTCCGAGGGCCGGCCCAATGGAGCGCGACGCACACGAGTGCGCGCACGATGGCCCGCAAAAGGAGCTTCTGATAGCCCGATCACGCTCATGATCGGCGCCATCGCATTGCGCGCGTTGTCGATCATGAGCCGCATCGCGTGCCTGGCTCAGAGGTCGCTATCGAGGCCGTCCTGCACCTGCTCGGCCGCGCGCATCACCGCGCGCGCCTTGTTCTCGGTCTCCTGCCATTCGGATTCGGGCACCGAATCGGCGACCACGCCCGCGGCCGCCTGCACGTACAGATTGCCGTTCGCGATCACGCCGGTGCGGATCGTGATGGCGAGATCCATCTCGCCCGTGAACGACAGATAGCCGACCGCACCGCCGTACAGGCCGCGCTTGATGGGTTCGAGCTCGTCGATCAGCTCCATCGCGCGGACCTTCGGCGCGCCCGACAGCGTGCCGGCCGGGAACGTGGCGCGCAGCACGTCGAAATTGGTCATGTCGGGCTTGAGCTCGCCTTCGACCGAACTGACGATGTGCTGCACGTGCGAGTACTTTTCGATCACCATCTTGTCGGTCACGACGACCGAGCCGATCTGTGCGATGCGGCCCACGTCGTTGCGTGCGAGGTCGATCAGCATCACGTGTTCGGCGATTTCCTTCGGATCGTTGAGCAGCTCGGTCGCGAGTTGCGCATCGCGCTCGGGCGTGTTGCCGCGCGGCCGCGTGCCGGCGAGCGGGCGGATCGTGACGAGGCGGTCCTCGCCGCGCTTTTCCTGGCGCACGAGAATTTCCGGCGACGCGCCGACCACGTGGAAGTCGCCGAAGTTGTAGTAATACATGTACGGCGACGGATTCAGCGAGCGCAGCGCGCGATACAGCGACAGCGGATTGTCGCGGTACGGCTTGATCAGGCGCTGGCCGACCTGCACCTGCATCAGTTCGCCGGCGGCGATGTATTCCTTCGCCTTGCGCACGGCGGCGAGGTAGTCGTCCTTGGCGAATTCGCGATAGATCTCGGTGCGCACGCTCGACGAAATGACGGGCGGCTGCACGCTCGCGCGCAGACGCTGGCGCAACTCGCGCAGACGGTGCTTCGCTTTCGTGTACGCCTCGGCCTGCGTCGGATCGGCGTAGACCACGAGGTAGAGCTTGCCCGCGAGGTTGTCGATCACCGCGACTTCCTCGGTCAGCAGCAACTGGATATCGGGCAGATTGAGGTCGTCTTTCGGTGCGCCGTTCGCGAGCTTTTTCTCGATGTAGCGCACGGCGTCATAGCCGAAATAACCGGCCAGACCGCCCGTGAAGCGCGGCAGCCCCGGGCGTTGCGCGACCTTGAAGCGCGCCTGGAACTGCTGGATGAAGGCGAGCGGATCGCCGTCGTGCGTCTCGATCACCTTGCCGTCGCGCACCACTTCCGTGACGCCGTTGCGCGTGCGCAGCAACGTGCGCGCCGGCAGTCCGATGAACGAATAGCGGCCGAAGCGTTCGCCGCCCACCACCGATTCGAGCAGGAACGAGTTCGCGCCGTTGCGCTCGCTCTGCGCGAGCTTCAGGTAGAGCGAGAGCGGTGTTTCGAGGTCGGCGAGCGCTTCGGCGATCAGCGGAATGCGGTTGAAACCCTCGTTGGCGAGGGACTGGAATTCGAGTTCGGTCATGTTCCGATCCTGTACGGTGATCCGGCGGCAGCGAGTGTCGGGCAAAGCGAGGCCAAGCGCTTCTGGCCGGGACGCGAGTCGACGGTTTCGACCCGATGATACCGACCGGCGCGAGTTTCCCATCGACGCATGCGAACGTTGACCGGTCCGTCGCGGTACTTTGCGGGTACGCGCGGGCCGAATCAGCCGATGCAGCAGCGAAACGGAGCGATGGAAAAAGCGCGTGAGCGCAGCGAAGTAAAAAACGGTTGCCGAAGACGATCTTCAGCGTACCTCAGGCGAGGTTAGCGCGACCAGCGACGCCAGGGCCAAGCTCCCCGGTCGATGCTAATCAGACTCCGTTTTTTATTCAGAAACATGAGGATGAAGGACTGTTCAAGTCGTGGATTGGTGTGCTGCGATTGCCTTGGCGGCGTCGAGCAGCGAGGCAACTATACCATCGGATTTTATCGTTTGTATAGCTTGGCCATGGTTGTAGCCGTAGGGCACCGTGAGCGTGGCCATGCCGGCCGCGCGGCCCGCCAGCGCGTCGTTTTCCGAGTCGCCGATCGCGACGGTGGCTTGCGGCTCGACACCGAGTTGCGCGGCGGCGGTGAGCATCGGCAGCGGGTCGGGCTTCTTTTTCGCGAGACTGTCGCCGCCGAGCACGACGCTGAAATACGGCGCGAGCCCGTACTGTTGCAGCAGTTCGAGCGCGAAGCGGTGCGGCTTGTTTGTCACGCACGCGAGCTTGAGGCCGGCCTCGCGCATGGCGTGCAGGCCGGCTTCGACGTCGGGATAAAGCCGCGTGTGCAGGCCGTTGATCTTCGCGTATTCGGCCTGATAGATCGCGAGCGCCTCTTCGAAGCGCTCCTGCGCGTGGTCCGCTTCGAAGCGCGGCGCGAGCACGCTGCGGATCAGATGCTCCGAGCCCTTGCCGACATAGCCGGCCACTTCCTCGCGCGAGGTTTCCGCTGCGTCGAGTTGGGCGAGCATGCCGTTCAGGCCGGCGGTGAAGTCGTCGGCGGTATCGATCATCGTGCCGTCGAGGTCGATGATCGCGGCTGCGAGGCGCGGGCCGGTGAAAGTCGGGGCGGGGAACGGAGCGGTCATGGGGCGCGGGTCCGGATGTCGGGTGTTAAGGCTGGGCGTTAGTGCTGCACGGCGGCGAGGGCCGCGCGCATCTTGTCGATCACCACCTTGTGATCGGGCTGGCCGAAGATCGCCGAGCCGGCCACGAACGTGTCCGCGCCGGCCGCCGCGATTTCCGCGATGTTGTCGACCTTCACGCCGCCGTCCACTTCGAGATGAATCTCGCGGCCGGTGCACTCCTCGTATGCGTCGATGCGCCTGCGCGCCTCGCGCAGCTTGTTGAGCGCCTCGGGAATGAACGCCTGGCCGCCGAAGCCCGGGTTCACCGACATGATCAGCACGAGGTCGACCTTGTCCATCACGTGATCGAGATAGCTCAGCGACGTGGCCGGGTTGAACACGAGGCCGGCCTTGCAGCCGTGGTCGCGGATCAGCGAGAGCGTGCGGTCGATGTGGTCCGAGCCTTCCGGGTGGAAGCTGATCAGGTTCGCGCCGGCTTTCGCGAAGTCCGGCACGATGCGGTCGACGGGACGCACCATCAGGTGCACGTCGATCGGCACGTCGACGTGCGGGCGGATCGCTTCGCAGACGAGTGGGCCGATGGTCAGGTTCGGCACGTAGTGGTTGTCCATCACGTCGAAGTGAATCCAGTCGGCGCCGGCCGCGACGACGTTGCGGACTTCTTCGCCGAGGCGGGCGAAATCGGCGGACAGAATGCTGGGGGCGATGCGGAATTGCGTCATGGCAAGGGGCGGATGCAAGCGGGAAAGCGCCATTTTACCGTTTTGCGTGGTGGTGCCGGGGCGTGGGCCTCGGCGGGTCGTGCCGGTTTGTTCGGGGCTTGGCGGAAGAGGTGGACTGTGACCGTGGACCGCGCCGGGAGCGGGAAGAAACGGAGCGGCGAAGCAGCGATGAAGAAGCGGTGGGAAAGAGCCGTGCGGCATAAGCGCTTTGAAAGCTATGGCGGAAAAACCTGGCGGCAGGAAACTGGACGTCGGAAAGCGGGCCCCGAAGTGAGGTTCTGAATGAAGTGAGGCTCCGAAGCGTGCCACGCCCCAGCGTCTTGAACACTCCTGGCCAAAGGGTGTACCCGGTTGCGGGCGTGCCGCGCATCAAGCAGAATGCCAATCCATGAGCGCCGCATCGCCGATGCCCCCGCAAACCATTGGCGTTCGGGCCTTCCCGCGTTTTTCACAGCCGTTTATCAGACCGGAATCAGGATGAGCCAGTATGAATTCAGCGTCTCGGCGCAGGTGCAATACCTGCCCGAAGAATCCGACCCGGAGCGCCGCCAGTACGCATTTGCCTACACGCTGACTATCCGTAATACCGGCCAGGTACCCGCGCAACTGATCGCGCGTCATTGGGTGATTACCGACAGCGACAACACCGTGCAGGAAGTCAAAGGCTTGGGCGTGGTCGGCCATCAGCCGTTGCTCAAGCCGGGCGAGCATTTCGAGTACACGAGTTGGGCCGTTATCGCGACGCCGGTCGGTACCATGCGCGGAGATTACTTCTGCGTGGCCGAGGACGGCGAGCGCTTCGATGCGCCTGTGCCGGAGTTCGTGTTGCGCATGCCGCGTACCTTGCATTGAACCGCTGCCAAGGCGCGCTGTCTTTACTGACTTCGTGCGGGCGCGAAGTGGCGTGCGTGGCGGGATGAAGAGTGAAGCGGGTGAGGCGTTGTGACCGGCGGCAGGCGAGTGGCCGATGCGTGCTTCAGCGCGCGGCCGGCTGGATAACCCCACGACGGTTACTGCGCGTCACTGCGGTTTTTGCTGCTTGGGTTGTTCCGCTGACCTGGCGCGCGTCGCTTTCTTTTTGCCGGACGACGTCCATACAACGATAAAGATGAGCAGGAAAAGCGCGACAAGCGATTCCAGCGCGAAGATGAGCATCGGGTATTCGTCGAACAGATCAGACATGGCGGTTTCCATCAAGAACGAACATTGTATGCGTTTTGTCCGCCGCGCCGGCGCCTGGCTCGGTGCGCTTTCAGTCGCGGTATTGCTCGCGTCCTGCGGTGGCGGCGGCGCGATCCGGCCATCGCCGCCGAGCGGTGCGGCGATCATTCCCGGTCAGATTGCTTCCGCGCGATTGACCGCGGTCGCGTGGCAGCAGGTGCCGGGCTGGCAGGATGACTCGCTGATCGGCGCGACCGCCGCGTTGCGGCAAAACTGCGTGCGGCTCGCACGTCAGCCGAGCTGGTCCCGTGCATGCGCGGCCGCCTCGCAGATCGACGACCTCGACGTCACGAGCGCGCGGGCTTTCTTCGAGGCCTATTTCACGCCGTTCCAGCTCGCCAATAACGACGGCACGCTCGACGGTCTCGTCACCGGCTATTACGAGCCCTTGCTGCGCGGTTCGCGCACGCGGCACGGCGTGTATCAGACCGCACTGTACCGCTGGCCCGCCGGCTATCGCGCGGGCGCGCCGTTGCCGGCGCGCGCGCAGCTCGAGCGCTCGGGCGTGCTCAACGGCAATGAGCTTGTCTGGGTCGACGACCCGATCGAAGCATTCTTCCTGCAGGTGCAGGGCTCCGGACGTGTCGTGATGGAAGACGGCAGCGTGATGCGCGTCGGTTTCGGCGGCACTAACAACCAGCCGTACAAGTCGATCGGGCGTTGGCTGCTCGATCATGGCGAGGTCACGCCGGCGCAGGCGACGATGCAGGGCATCAAGGCATGGGCGCGCGCGAACCCGACGCGCGTCGAGGCCTTGCTCGATACGAACCCGCGCTTCGTGTTTTTCCGCGAGATGCCGTCTGCGGAAAGCGCGCCGAGCGGCGGTGCCGATGGTCCGATCGGCGCGCTCGGCGTGCCGTTGACGCCGGAGCGCTCGATCGCGGTGGATCCGAGCGCGATTCCGTTGGGTACGCCCGTGTTTCTGCAAACCACGCGTCCGCTCACGAACTCGCCGATGAACCGCCTCGTGTTCGCGCAGGACACGGGCAGCGCGATCAAGGGCGGCGTGCGCGCCGATTACTTCTGGGGGCTCGGCGACGACGCAGGCGATCTGGCCGGCAAGATGAAGCAGGGCGGCCGGATGTGGCTGTTGCTGCCGAATTCGTGAGGTGGCGCGGGCGGTTCTCGCCCCGCGCAGGGATCAAAGCCCCGCTTTGCGTTTATCCACCACGCGCCGTGCCTTGCCGACCGAACGCTCGATCCCGTTCACGGCAAGCACATTCACTACCGCGCTGACGCCGATCAAGGCCTTGATGTCATAAGCGAGCGCGTTTTTCGCCGTGGTTAGCGCGGTGGTGTCTGGCGCGCTTTCCGGGCACGGCTCGACATTCAGCGTCAATACGTCGAGCGGACCTTCCTTCGTGAGCACGATCTGGTAGTGCGGCGCGAGCGCGTGCTGGCGGAGCAGCAGTTCTTCGATTTGCGTCGGGAATACGTTCACGCCGCGCACGATCATCATGTCGTCAGAGCGGCCGGTGATCTTCTCCATGCGCCGCATCGTGCGTGCGCTGCCCGGCAGCAGGCGCGTGAGATCGCGCGTGCGATAGCGGATGATCGGCAGCGCTTCCTTCGTGAGCGAGGTAAACACGAGTTCGCCGAGTTCGCCGTCGGGCAGCACTGCGCCGGTTTCGGGATCGATAATTTCCGGGTAGAAATGATCTTCCCAGATGGTCGGGCCGTCTTTGGTTTCGACGCACTCCGACGCGACGCCCGGGCCCATCACTTCGGACAGCCCGTAAATATCGACCGCGTCGATGCCCATGCGTTTTTCGATGGCCTGGCGCATGTCGTTGGTCCACGGTTCCGCGCCGAAGATGCCGAGGCGCAGCGAGCAGTTGGCCGGATCGATGCCCTGACGTTCGAGTTCGTCCGCAATCGAGAGCATGTAGCTCGGTGTCACCATGATGATGTCGGGCCGGAAGTCCTGGATCAACTGCACCTGTTTCTCGGTTTGACCGCCGCCGAACGGGATCACGGTGAGCCCGGCGCGCTCGGCGCCGTAGTGCGCGCCGAGGCCGCCTGTGAAAAGGCCATAGCCGTAGCTTATGTGTACTTTGTCTCCGCGCTTCGCGCCGGCGGCGCGGATCGATCGTGCGACGAGATTGGCCCATGTATCGATGTCGCGCGCGGTATAGCCCACCACGGTCGGCTTGCCCGTCGTGCCCGACGACGCGTGGATGCGCGAAATCCGCTCCTGCGGCACGGCGAACATCCCGAACGGATAGCTGTCGCGCAGATCCTGCTTCGTCGTGAACGGAAAGCGGGCGAGGTCAGCGAGGGATGTCACTTCGCCCGGATGAACACCGGCTTCGTCGAACTTGCGCCGATAGACCGGCGAGTTCTCGTACGCATGGTTCAGCGACCATTTGAGCCGTTCAAGTTGAAGCGCGACGAGTTCGTCGCGGCTGGCGGTCTCGATCGGATCGAGCGGAAGAGCGGTGGTCATCGAATGTCTCCTTGCTGCCTCAATGCCTGAGTCTGATGTGCGGCGCGCTTGCGCGCCAGAAATCCGCGGCGATCTGTTGTCTTTGGGAGGGCGTCGCCTGAGGTACTGCCTGGACCTGCGGTTCGTGTGCTTGTCTAGTCGCCGGTCGGAATCAGATTGCCTTTGATTTGCGCCGACTTGCCGCGAAACATCGCGACGGTTTCGCCGGCTCGATTCGTCACGCGGATGTCGTAGATACCGGTGCGCCCGCTCAGTGTCTGCTCGACCGCTTCCGCCACTAGCGCGTCGCCGCCGTACACCGGCCGCAGAAACTCGATCGAGCAGCCAGCCGCGACCGTATTGATGTTGTACGTGTTGCAGGCGAACGCGAACGTCGAATCGGCAAGTGTGAAGATCAGGCCGCCATGGCAGATCTGATGGCCGTTCAAGAAATCGTCGCGTATGGCCATGCGCAGCCGCGCATAGCCTGGACGGACTTCGAGAATTTCGAGCCCGAGCGCGCGGCTGCAGGCATCGTTCTCGTACATCGCGGCGGCGGTCGCGCGGGCAAGTTCGTCGGGTGTCATCTGGTCGGGGCGGCGGGTTTGATGAGCGGTCATGTCAGCGCCCCTCGAAGCGCGGCGCGCGCTTTTCGATGAACGCCTGCACACCTTCCGCGTAATCGTGCGAGGCGCCGAGTTCGCGTTGCAGATCGCGTTCGAGGTCGAGCTGCTGGTCGAGCGTTTGCGTCGTGCTTGCTCGCATGGCCTGTTTGATTGCGGCGATTGCGCGCGTCGGTTGCTGAGCGAGCTGCGACGCGAGTTTCGCCGCGGTGCTGGCGAGATCCGCGTCGTCGACCGCTTGCCAGATCAAGCCCCAGCTCTCGGCTTTCTCGGCGCCGAGTTTGTCGCTGGTGAGAGCGAGCCCCAACGCGCGTGCCATGCCGATGCGCTGCGGCAGAAACCATGTACCGCCCGAGTCGGGCACGAGGCCGATCTTCACGAACGCCTGGACGAAGCTCGCGGAGCGCGCCGCGAGCACGAGGTCGCAGGCGAGCGCGAGGTTGGCACCCGCGCCGGCGGCTGTGCCGTTGACCGCCGCGACGACCGGAATCGGCAACGCCTGCAGACGGCGAATCAACGGGTTGAAATGTTCGTCGATCAGGTCGCCCAGGTCGGTCATGGCGCCTGGCGTGAAGTCGAGATCGGCGAGATCCTGGCCGGCGCAGAAGCCGCGGCCCGCCCCGGTCAGCACGAGCGCCCGGGCGCCTGACGTTGCGACCCGATCGAGCGCGTCGCTCAGTTCCCGATGCATCGCGCGCGTAAAGCTGTTGAGCTTGTCCGGGCGGTTCAGCGTAATGGTGGCTACGCGGCTCGATGTGTCGACGTCCAGCCGGATCGCTTCATATGACATTGGATATCTCCTCAAAGTCTCGTTGACCGATGGGCACAGCGCGCGGTTAGCGAGAGCCGGGCAATGCGGCGGCGCGCAATGCCGGCCTGCTGTCTCATGTTAGTGAGCGCGCGCGACCCGGTCCATCGGCCAGAAGGCATAGGAATCGTGCGTTGTCCTACGCCATTCAGCCAGCTACCGCCGGCGCCGTTTTCGGTTCAACATGGGCACGGCTTTGAACGACGCGAAAGCGATTGGCGACAAACGCCGCATCGGCCAGCGCGGCATTGGCGGCCGGGTTGGCGCCGGTGCCGTGGAAATCGGAGAAGGCCGCGGATTGATTGACGAACACGCCACCGGTCAGATTGATCGAGAGCGCGACGCCGCCACGAATCGACGCTTCGTGTGCGCGGTCGAGTACGGCTGCGTCCGTGCTGTAGACCGATAGCGTCAGTGCGCCGTGTTCGGCGGCGATGGCACCGGCGAGATCGAGCGACTGCGCGGTCGAATCCGTTGCGATCACGAACGAGATCGGTCCGAACCATTCACGGGTGAACTGCGCGTGGTCGGTCGCGGCGTCGAGTTGCAGCACGAGCGGGGTACGCACGCGAGCGCCCGGGAAGGACGGATGCTCGAGCGTCTGGCTCTCGACGAGAATGCGGCCGAGTTTCGCGGCTTCGTCAATGCGCTGCGCGACGCCATCGTTCTGGATCGATCCGAGCAGTTCGACAGCACGGGCAGGGTCGGCAACGAGCTTTTGCACGGCGCCGGCAAGCGCCTGGGCGACGTCGTCGAAACCGAGCGCGCCGTCGGCCGTGCGGATGCCGTTGCGCGGCACATAGATGTTTTGCGGCGCGGTGCACATCTGGCCCGAGTACAGCGCGAGAGAAAAGGCGATGTTGCGCGCGGCGGCCTTGATGTCGTCGACCGAGTCGATCACGATCTGGTTGACGCCGGCTTTTTCGGTGTAGACCTGAGCCTGATGCGCGTTGCGCTCGAGCCAGGTACCGTTCTGGGTGCTGCCGGTGAAGTCGATCAGCTTGATTTCCGGACGCAGGGCGAGGTTCTGGACGAGGGAGCCGTCGTTCGGGTCAGTGGCAAGCAGTGTGACAACGTTCGGATCGAAGCCTGCCTCGCGCAAAACCTCACGCGCGATGCGCACGGTCAATGCGAGCGGCAGAATCGCGCCCGGATGCGGCTTGACGATGACGGTGTTGCCGGTGGCCAGATCGGCGAAAAGGCCCGGGTAGCCGTTCCAGGTCGGGAATGTGCAGCACCCCAGCACGAGACCGGTGCCGCGCGGCACGACGGTATAGCGCTTGTGCATGGCGAGCGGCGGGTTCTTGCCTTGCGGTTTTTCCCAGTGCGCGTCGGCGGGAACGCGGCGCAACTGGTCCCATGCGTAAGCCACGGCTTCGAGCGCGCGATCCTGCGCATGCGGGCCGCCGGCCTGAAACGCCATCATGAACGCCTGGCCGGTGGTGTGCATCACGCTATAGCCAATCTCGAAGCTGGCGCGATTCAGGCGCGCGAGGATTTCGAGGCATACGCCGACCCACGCTTGCGGGCCGGCCGTGCGCCAGTCGCGCTGCGCAGCGGCGGCCACTGCGATCAACGCGTCCGGGGTGGCTTTGGGATAACGCATGCCTAGCGGAAAACCAAACGGTGAGACTTCGGCGCCGACCGTTTCTCCGGTCGACGGCTGGTCCAGCGCGAAAGTCGTATTGAGCAGCGCTTTGAACGCGGCTTCGCCGTCCGCGTTCGCTGTTTCCCCGTACACTTTCGGACTGGGAATCTCGACGAACGGGCTCCAGTAGCCACGCGTTTCGAGTGCGGCGAGCGCCTTGTGCAGCGTGTCTTCGTGCTTTGCAAATAGCGGATGTTTCATGGCAGGGAGGGCTTGGCTATACGTTGGGGGAAAACCCGTCGAATAATTGACCGACCGGTTGGTTGGCGAATGGTAGCATTATTAAGAGAGCCGCGCGAAGCGTTTTTCGCGTGCAAATTAACCCTCTGGAGGCGGCATGGCTTACGAAAACATTCTGGTTGAGGCGCGAGGACGGGTCGGGTTGATCACATTGAATCGTCCGAAGGCACTGAACGCGCTAAACGATGCGTTGATGGACGAACTGGGCACCGCGTTGCGCGAGTTCGATGCCGATGAGGCGATCGGCGCGATTGTCGTGACCGGTAGCGAGAAGGCGTTCGCGGCGGGGGCCGACATCGGCATGATGGCGACCTATACCTATATGGACGTCTACAAAGGCGACTACATCACGCGCAACTGGGAAGCGGTGCGTTCGATCCGTAAGCCGATCATTGCTGCGGTGGCGGGCTTCGCGCTAGGCGGCGGCTGCGAGTTCGCGATGATGTGCGACATCATTTTTGCTGCCGACACGGCGAAGTTCGGTCAGCCGGAAATCAAGCTCGGCATCATGCCGGGAGCGGGCGGCACGCAGCGATTGCCGCGCGCGGTGTCGAAAGCAAAGGCGATGGACCTCTGCTTGACGGCCCGTTTTATGGACGCAGCCGAGGCCGAGCGTGCCGGACTGGTTTCGCGCGTGATTCCGGCCGCGTCGCTGCTTGACGAAGCGGTCGCTGCAGCCGCGACTATTGCCGAATTCCCGTTACCGGCAGTGATGATGGTCAAGGAGTCGGTCAACCGCGCCTATGAAACGACGCTCGCGGAGGGCGTGCATTTCGAGCGTCGCCTGTTCCATTCGCTCTTCGCTACCGAAGATCAGAAGGAGGGAATGGCCGCATTCGTGGAGAAGCGCAAACCGGTTTTCAAGCACCGTTAATACGCTTGTCAAAATATTGCTTGCAAGTCCTGATAGCGGCGACTAGAATTCCGCTCTTTCGTGTTCCGCCCAGCGGGGCACGGGGAAGCGGGAGGCCCTGGATGGCAGGGGTTTTCGCGGCGCAGGCAGGTTGGGCAGTGTGTTAAAACCTGTTGACGGCGCGCCGGAA